>CALMZF010000037.1 GCA_937870645.1 uncultured Paludibacter sp.
TGAGAAATCACGAGTTGTATTTGGAATTGTACAAACAATATACAGCTATCGGAAAATTCACCGAAGACAATTTGTTTAATAATTAATCTTTTACGAATAAAAAAACGCTATGAAAACCAAAATATTAATTCTGTTGGTAGGCACACTGGTACTCTTGAATTGTACACCCGATAAAGAAGAAAAAACACTGTCGGGATTGGACAAAACTAAATTTCAGACAGTTGTTAACGGCGATTCCACCGACTTATTCGTGTTGAAAAACAAAGCCGGCATGGAAGTAAGCATCACTAACTTTGGTGGTAGAATTGTTTCCATAATGGTTCCCGATAAAACCGGGAAAATGATTGATGTTGTTCTCGGATTTGACTCCATCAGCGATTATATCAATGTTCCGAGTGATTTTGGTGCATCCATCGGACGCTATGCAAACCGCATCAATCAGGGAAAAATAACGATTGACGGAAAAACCATCCAATTGCCGCAAAATAACTTCGGCCATTGCCTTCACGGCGGTCCGCAGGGCTGGCAGTACCAGGTGTACAAAAATGTGAAACAAACCGGAGATTCTATTATTGAAATGACCCGTTTTTCACCCGACGGCGATATGAATTTCCCCGGAAATGTGGAAGCAAAGGTTACATTCAAATTAACGAATGACAATGCAATCAACATCGACTTCAGTGCCACATCCGACCAGAAAACGGTAATTAACATGTGTAATCACTCCTATTTCAATCTTGGAGGCGACCCATCCAAACCCATTACAGAAGATGAGTTATACATCAATGCCGATAATTTTACTCCGGTGGACAGCACATTTATGACAACAGGCGAAATCCTGACTGTGAAAGGAACTCCAATGGATTTCACAACACCAAAAACAGTGGGCAAGGAAATAAATAATTACGATTATGCTCAGCTGAAGAACGGAAATGGTTATGATCACAATTGGGTGCTAAATACTGCCGCAGATGTCAGCAAGCTGGCAGCGAAGGTTGTTTCGCCTGCATCGGGCGTTTCGTTGGAAGTATATACCAACGAACCCGGCATCCAGGTTTACACCGGAAATTTTCTGGATGGAAAGGTAAAGGGTAAAAAAGGTATAACCTATAATCAGCGAACCGGAATTTGCCTTGAAACTCAGCATTACCCGGACAGCCCCAACAAGCCTCAGTGGCCTTCCGTGATGCTGGAACCGGGTAAAGTTTATCAGAGTACTTGTATTTATAAATTTGGAGTACAAAAATAAAATTCATCATTAAAATTAATTTCAAATAAAAATTTACATATGAATTGGAATTCACAAGAATTTATTTGGCTCGACTGGGTCATTATCGTAGTTGGGATTATAGCCGTAGGGTGGGCTGTGGCACGCTCTATACAAAAACACAAACGTGCTCAACAAGGTGCTGACAGCGAAGATTTCCTGTTCGGCAAAGGCGAACCCTGGTACATCATTGGTGCAGCCATTTTTGCTGCCAACATCGGTTCCGAACACCTGGTGGGACTTGCCGGTACCGGTGCGAAAGCAGGTGTGGGTATGGCACACTGGGAAATGCAAGGCTGGATGATACTCATACTTGGCTGGCTCTTTGTGCCGTTCTATCAACTTATGAACAATAAACTGGGCAAAATTATCACCATGCCCGATTTTCTTAAAAATCGCTACACACCCCGTACGGGCTCATGGTTATCAATCATCACACTGATAGCTTACGTGCTGACCAAAGTGAGTGTGACTGCATTTACCGGAGGTATCTTCCTGGAAAGTCTTCTTGGCCTGCCATTTTGGTACGGAGCCATCGGTCTGATCGTCCTGACGGGTATCTTTACGGTAGTAGGCGGTATGAAGGGTGTAATGACACTTTCGGCCATACAGACACCTATTCTGATAATTGGTTCTTTCCTTGTGCTTTTCCTTGGACTGGCAGCACTTGGTGATGGCAATATAGGTCATGGTTGGATGGCCATGATTGACTACTCGAAGTCACTTAGTTTAGGTGCCGATGGAGTTGCGTACGGAACTAATCACATGTTTCACTTTGAAACGGGCGACCCGCTATATGACGATTATCCCGGTTTCTGGGTATTTATCGGTGCTTCCATCATTGGATTGTGGTATTGGGCAACCGACCAGCACATTGTTCAACGTGTACTCGGACAGCATAAAGGTGAGTCAAGCGATGTAGTGATGAAACGCGCCCGCAGAGGTACGATTGCTGCCGGTTATTTCAAATTGTTACCCGTTTTTATGTTCCTCATACCCGGTATGATAGCTGCGGCACTGGCAGCCCGTCCCGAAAGCGGCTTTACGCTGGATAATCCGGATACCGCTTTTGGTTCCATGGTTAAGTTTGTATTACCCGCCGGTGTGAAAGGGATTGTTACAATCGGATTTATATCTGCACTGATTGCTTCCTTGGCGGCGTTCTTCAACTCCTGCGCTACCCTCTTTACTGAAGACTTTTATAAGCCCATGTTTAAAGGTAAAACAGAAGCCCGTTACGTGTTAGTTGGCCGTATCGCAACTATTGTTGTAGTGATTCTTGGTATTGTGTGGATACCGGTAATGATGAGTCTCGGCAGCTTGTATTCTTATTTGCAAGGCATTCAATCATTGCTTGCTCCGGCCATGGTAGCTGTATTCATAATGGGTATATTTTCTAAAAAAATCACCCCAAAAGCAGGTGAAATGGGCTTAATAGTTGGTTTTTTGATTGGTATGGCACGCCTGCTAACCAATATCCTGACCGATACGGGTAAAAACGTGATGACCGGTGGTTTCTGGGATGCTACCCATTGGTTCTGGCATACCAACTGGCTGATCTTCGAAATTTGGCTGCTCGTCTTCATTATGTTGTTCATGGTTTTGGTTTCTCTGTTCACAAAAAAACCAACCGCTCAACAAATCGAGTTTATCACTTTCACCGATGACTATAAGGCGCTTGTAACCAAGAGCTGGAATAAGTGGGATGTTATCGCCTCTCTCGGCGTAGTAGCTTTGTGTGCTGCCTTCTATTGGTATTTTTGGTAGTTAATTATAGTAGCAAGTAAACTCTGATATTATTTTGTATCAGAGTTTACCTTTTGTTTAAGTAAAAAAAAATGACGAACGAATCTTTTTACTATCACTCCCAGGATTCATTTTTAGTAGCAGTGGACTGTATCATTTTTGGATTTCACAATAATGAAATAAAGCTGTTGGTACATCATCGTGCCATGGAACCCGAACAAGGCGGATTATCGCTCATGGGTGGGTTCGTACGTAAAGACGAATCGGTCGATCAGGCTGCTTCCAATATTCTGTCGAACCTCACGGGACTTGAAAATATTTTTATGGATCAGGTCAACGTATATGGAGAACTGAACCGCGATCCGGGCGAACGGGTTATTTCCTGTGCTTATTACTCCCTGATTGACATGAATGCCTACGATGAATCGCTTTTGAAAAACCATCATGCATTTTGGGTAAGTTTGGATAAAGCTTCAGAATTGATTTTTGATCATTATCAAATGGTGAAAGATGCACTGGCTATTTTGAGAAGAAAAGCTGTACTGGAGCCGATCGGTTTCAACCTGTTATCTGAAAAATTCACGCTCACGCATTTACAGTCTTTATATGAAGCTATTTACGCCAAACCCATGGATAAACGAAATTTCAGAAAGAAAATGTTAAGCCTTGGGTTTATCGATAAACTGGAAGAAATTGATAAATCCGGTTCAAAAAAAGGGGCATATTTTTATAAGTTTAAAGACCGGAATTTATTGAATAATACTACTAACTATGAATTTTAATTACTCTTATTACTAATACTATTTATCATGACGAAAACAAAATTCTCGGGTTTACTCATATTATTGTTAGTTGCAGCTCAACTTACAATGGCCCAAACACATAACATACTGGTAGATTTTAAGAAAAATGGTGTTGAAATCCAGAAAACCATGTACGGGATATTTTTCGAAGATATCAATTACGGTGCTGATGGTGGTTTGTATGCCGAACTTGTTAAGAACCGCTCCTTTGATTTTCCTCAACCCTTCTTGGGCTGGAGCACGTTCGGAAAAGTGGAGATTAAAAATGACGGACCCTTTGAAAATAACCCGAATTATGTTCGCCTTAGCTATTCAGGCCATTCCGACAAACATACCGGACTTGAAAATGAAGGCTTTTTCGGTATAGCTGTAAAGCAAAATAACGAATACAGGTTCTCTGTGTGGAGCCGAAAAGTGAGTAATGAAAATGCAGGTATTCGCATAGAACTTATTGATGAGGAAAGCAACATCATTACTTCGCAGAAACTGGATGTAAACAGCAGCGACTGGAAACAATATGAACTGATATTGAAACCAAACCGCAATTATGCCAAATCAAGACTTCGGATATTTCTGACTTCAAAAGGTGGAATTGATCTGGAGCATGTCTCACTTTTCCCGGTCGATACATGGAAAGGACGCAAAAACGGATTGCGAAAAGATCTGGCACAGGCATTGTACGATCTGAAACCGGGCGTTTTTCGCTTC
>CALMZF010000038.1 GCA_937870645.1 uncultured Paludibacter sp.
TTTTGTCGAAGAGATTTGAGTGCTCTTGTCACGTGATTTTCAACTGTTTTAACCGAAAGTCCGGTTTCTTCGGCTATTTCCCTGTAAGCCATTCCGTCGCGTTTTGCCATCAGAAAAATTTCACGTTGACGTTCGGGGAGTTCGTCAATTATTTTCCAGAGTTTGGCTTCCACTTCAGCTCGTGCTATTACATCTTCCCGTGTATATTCATCCACCAGTTGAAGTTCTTCTACAATTTCAAATTCCTTTTTGCTGCGGAGCTTCATCAGGCAGTTGTTCCTCACAGCCGTATAGAGATAGGATTTGATGGATACTATCTTATGCAGTGTATCCCGTTTTTCCCATAACGCCGCAAAAGTATCCTGCACCACATCTTCGGCTTCATCCGCATTATCCAACAGCCGCAATGCAAACAGACAAAGTGGCCGGTAATAGTTATGAAACTGGGTTGAAAAATATCGTTGGGGATTGCTCATGGAATACCTTCATCACTAAAAAGTGTGACAAAGATACTATTATTTTAAGAATTATAAATTCATGATGTTTTTATAAAAAATCGCGTGAAGTAACCATGTGTAGATTGGATCTATTCAATAAACTGCGTCATAAAAGTCTTTATCAACGAAAAGCCAAAAATCAAAATTATCGCAGCATAGAGATGATTTTTATTGGGAGCGCCACCCGGAGTGGCACTCCCAACTGGATTACAGGGTAAGAAATTCTTAGTTACCTATTAGTAACAGATCACCCATTCATTTCATTATGAGTTAAAAATATTTTCAGCAAACTAAGGGACAAAGACCACGAAAACCATTTTTACCATTAGTATTTTTACATGTTGCTATGATTGCGATAAGCCTGGCGGCAATACTCAACTGCGATAACCCGGATGCCTCCTCCTAACACAAAGAGTGTGTCAGCAGGAGTATCTTTCGGGTTATCAGAACATAGATTAATTGGCAGGTAACCACACTTCTTTCCAGCTCACAACAACATCCGTTGAATTATATATCCTTGGATAAACAAATTTATTATCAGGATTCGTTTCTATGTATTTCATTTCAGGTCCTGAAAAATACATATATTTCAAGGCTTTATTTGACGGGATAGTAAGTGTAAAATGAGTAGCATCGGTTTTTTTCATTTCGTGTAACTTCATCCAGCCATCCCAGCCTCCTCCGATATAGCACTTTCGGGTTCCGGGAGGTACAGTTACTGAATAAGTAATGTTAGCATCAGGCACTGACTTGTCATAAATTGCTTCAAAGTTGTAAACGATATCGTTTGGAGAATAGTTTCTTTCATCGGGCATTTTATTTTCTTCTTTTAGCTCCATATAACCATCTCCCGGACCGGCATAGTAAAGATATTTCAACTTTTTGTCTGTGAGTAATTTGATAGTGTAGTGCGTGTCGTCCACTTTTTTCATTTCTTTATGAGTTAACCACCCATCCCAGCCTCCTTTTATATAGCAGCATTTAGTGCCCGGGGGTACTGTAACATTGAAAACAAGTTCTTCGTTTTTTTGCGATTTGTCGTAAACTACAGCCCAGGATTCCACTACATCCGATGAGCTATACGTTCTGTTGTCAATTTCTTCACCTTTTGCGTTTTTTTCCACATATCCCCAGCCGGGCCCTGAACAGTATTTATATTGTTGGGTGGTTTTAGCTTTGGGTAAATCAATAGAGTAGTGCGTTTCATCTATTTTATTCATTTTTTGATGTGTCCAGTTATTCATTTCACCTGCAATGTAACATTCATTGGTACCTGTAGGTACTTTAACTGAATAAGTCAGAGCATAGGAAAATGAAATCATAAATGCTCCAAGCAGCAAAAAAAACAGTTTCTTCATATCATAATATTAATTAAGAATGTGATTAAACATTAGTAATGAAACTACCATCATTCCGATAAAAGAGTATTTTTGATAAGTAGTAAAGGAATGCAATCCGAATATAGAGTATCCGCAGGATTCAAAATTTCCCCGGCCAAACGAGAACAAATAACGCAGATTAGTGACGGTTCATAAAAAATATTGTTGCCGTAATTACCTATTGGTGGCAAATCACCAATTCATTTCATTATGAGATAAAAACCTTTTCAGCAAACTAAGGAACAAAAACTACCCGAAATCCTCCGGAGGCACCGCTTCCAACACTTGGTCCGCTTCCAGCACCTCGTTGAGCTGAGCGGCAATACTGAGCATATCCAGCCCAACTGCCTCCGCGTATAACAATTGAATCTCCTGTTACAGGTCCGGTAGGGTTCGTCTGCGGTGAAGTGGGATAATTCCTTTCGTACCGGTCGGCGCAGAATTCCCATACATTTCCGTGCATGTCATATAATTCGTACCCATTTGGCGGATAGGTTCCCACAGCCTGGGTTTTGCCGGGATACATAGTGACACTGTTCTCACAGGTATAATAGGCTCCGCTCCAGTTGTAATTGGCTTGCAGATTGGTCAGACATCCTCCGGTGTTAAAAGGAGTTGTTGTACCACCTCGGCAGGCATATTCCCATTGTGCCTCGGTGGGCAGGGCGCCACCGATGTAAGCAGCAAATTCTGCTGCACCATACCAGCTAACATTAATTACCGGGTGGTTTTCGTAACCTGCTACCGGTATCCATTCAGAACCAGTATAATGTAAGCCAAAATCGTTGAAACCTGAAGAAGCGTATATTATAGGATTAGCATCAACCGAAGATATTCCATCACTGCCTATGCCTTTCGCATTAAGAAAAGCAGCAAATTGCGCATTGGTTATCTCGTACTTGCTCATACGGAAAGCACTGAGGGTAACCTGGTGTTGAGTTTCATCTTCAAATCTGTTTACTTCTGTTACAGGACTGCCCATATTAAATGTACCGGCTGGAATATTAACGGTTTCAATATTTATCTGATTTGCATAATTATCCCTCACGCATCGAACTGAAAAACCATACTTTTTCACACCGTAGAAATTGATCAGATCGTAATGATTGAAGTCCATATAGCGGTATCGGGCGTGTGTGTCACTGGTCTCTGTAGAACTCCACCAATAACAGTAGTTGCCAAGACTGCCAAATGTACCATTGTAGTTACGAGAGCCTACCGGTAGAGCCGAGAAGCCTGAACTGTTGTTTTTACTTAAATCGTTACCGATAGCTCCTGTATATGGTTGAGAAATCCAATCGGTAGTTGCCCCCAATGATTTGGCAATTTTGTTACCGGCAGTGGACCCATCGTAGTTGTATCCGCTGGCAATCATATAGTTTTCGAGAGTAGTCCATTCGGCATCGGTAGGTACATGCCAACCGGCTGGTGCAATGTTTCGGCTATCGGCAGCTGCCCACCAGGTGTAAAGTCTGCTATATTTAGCTACGTTTTCCTCATTGCCTCCATAAGCCCACTGGTATTTGGAAGTGGCATCATTTGGTATTTCACCTGTGGTTGTGCCTATTTCTTCGTGATTTTGATACCTGGTGGTTTTCAGGTTTTCGGCCATCCAGGTCTGAGTGCCAATATGTACAACGGCATAATGATTGCCATCGGCATCGGTACAATCCACGAATTTGAAATCAGTGGTTTTCGTTTCGGTCGGTTTATCGGTAACAATGGTACAGTATATCCCTGAATAACCGCGGTAAAGTATCTGGTCGCCGGTGTTGTACTGCAGTTTTGCTTCCAGAACAGGCGGATTAGTCACTTTCTGAGGTTTGGTGCGGGTGGTATTTCCGATCAGGCTTATCGTTGGCCGGTAGTTAGCCCTCGAAAAGCAGATAGTTCGCACCGTGTACGAATAATCTTTCCCTTTTGCCTGCACCAGATATGCTCCTACAGGCAGTAAAAGTTCTAATGAATGTTTTCCCTGCTTTAAGTCAAGGTCTAAACCGGTCTGTTTTCGTCCATCTAAGCTGTAGATAGCAACCTGAGTACTGCCGTCACTCTTTGCCATAAAAGTGAATGTAGCTTTATCAGTCACAGGATTGGGAAACACAGCAGCCAAATCAGAAGTTGTGTTTAAGTTCTCAACGGAGTTTTCCACATCGTAAAGTTGAAGTGTAACACCGGCAGGAATTTTCACCTGCGTACCTTTACTCAGGTTAAACGCAATTACACTATCCACAGCGGTGCTTGCGCCGGAACCGGTGAAAGTGATGTAGTAAGTGAATGCATTCACATTGGCAGAAATCAGTAACAATCCCGAAAACACGGTTAATAAAAGTCTGTTTGTTTTCATGATACGATTTTTATATTTAAATTAATTTTTGAGAATTCATTTTGATATATCAATCCTTCACACAACGAACTGAACGCACTCATTTTTTAAAATAATTTGCATGCAACAGGCAATTGTTATTGATTATGCCAATCTTTATCCCCCTTAGATTATCGGTTACGAGTGATTGACTACTGTTACAGATAACTGTCTGGTAGTTCATTTTCAATGGGACCGGTAGTGGCGATGCAAATAACACTGAGTTGAAAACTAACACGACAACTTATGTAAATAAGTTTCTCATGATAATTGGTTTTATTTTTTTGTTTTTTCTGTTTTGGTATGCTTTATTTCTAGGTTTGCAGGCAATACTTACACACAATAAACTTTAGAAATGATTATTTTTCATTTCATTGGGAATGTTTTTTCGGGTTTTGTGCCGAATACGAACTTGAGTGACAGACTGAATTAAGGTTTATATACCACAAAACTGAATTCCCTGTCTTGTGCTACATTAGATGTACTGTAAGTATATACTCTCAATTTTCCGCCAACTGCATTCGTGTTGATAAATCCCGGATCACCCAGACTGGCTATGGCACAATGAGTAGACTGACTGTAAGTTTCATCTGTAATTGTGATATCATAAACTCCTGTTGATATTTTTGTTACTGTAAAATTAGCTGTGCTACCACCTGTGTTTTTTGTACCACTAGCTTCTACTGAACCGTAACAAATTGATACGGTATTAGCATCACCTGTCTGGCTGCGGTTTATTTCTGAAGTATTACCACCTGCTACCTTAAGCGTACCATCAAAGTAAGCTGCCGGACCTGTACTTGTGTTTTGTGCATAGAGGGTATAAGTGGTTCCATTACTTATAAAATTTCCTGCCGGACCTCCACCATAGTTTCGGGATACCAGGGTGACAGAACTCCCATTGTTCTCAAACATACCTGTATATACATTTCCTGCGTCTTTTACATAGAGTTTGTAAACGCCGGGAGTAGCAGTTCCAATGCCGACATTCCCTGTAGTGTAATATATATTATTCCCTGCAGTAGTCCATTGGGTATAATCAGGTACTAACCAGGACGTATAGCCATTTGCATCTGAAGTCAGTACTTTGCCCGCAGCTTGTGTTCCATCAGCTATTCTTATTTTGTTTCTGAAATCAGCGGCTGGTCCTTCCCCCTGATTACTCGCATAAATGGATGCATAGGTGGCACTATTGTTGACCGCAGCCACAGCCTGATAATCCGTGGTCAGTACCTGAAACTGCCGGGCATCAGCACCCGGGTTCTTCCCGATACCCACTTTCCCTGTATTGAAATAAATTGCAGAGCCCGATTCTGTCCACTGCTTATTTTGTACATCTTTGGAAAGCTGAGCATACGGCACGCTCAGCAATTCACTGGTAGCAGTAATGCTGTAAGCCGTTCCGCCAGCCGGGTCAACTTCTGTTTTAATAAAGTAGGGTCCTGCCGACCAATCGATAGCAGAGAAAGTTCCACTTACAATTACTCCTGTGCCTATAGCAATATTTATCAGTCCATTGGCATTGCTTGTCGGGGTTTGTGTTTCGGAATACACCACTGTACCGGTAGCTGATGTTTGAAGAATGCTTATCTTTATTCCCACCAGATGATTGGTAACGAGTGCATTGCTGCTGTTGCGGATGACTGCCTGATAACTCATTTTCTGAGGAACAGGTATTGTTACTGCGAATAATAATGTATAAGTCAATAACAGGGCTAATAGTGTAAATATTTTTTTCATGACATTTAGTTTTTGATGATTTTGAACAATTTCATTTCTTTATTTTTCATAATTACTTTCAGAAAATAGGTCGCTGAACTTAGATCAGACATTTCAATAATGGTTTCATTTTCAATCAGTCTGTCGTTCCGGAGCATTTTACCATTGACATCATACAGTTGATATGTGAACGTGTTTGGTTCATAATTTTTCAGATTTAGCGTCAGTTTGCCGATGGTAGGATTGGGATATACGGAATAGTAAAGATCTATACCTGTAATATCCTCCATACCCGACAAAACCGAAATCTCGAACGGCTGCTGCACACCTTCCGATACCGAGCCATTGGTTCCGAATGCGGTAGTGTAAAACAGTTGACCCACCGAATAGCTTACCGAGCCTCCGGTGCCACTTGCATTTCCTCCAGCTGCCGTAATACCAGCATGAAGAACCTGTGCTGTCAGTGTGGCGAACCCACATACCAACAGTAACAGTAGAATAATCAACATTCTTTTGGACATGGTCTTTGTTTTAAGGGTTAAACATTAAATATCACATCACTTTTCTCTGTAATAAAAAACAAATATTCAGATAGTTAGGTTTTGTTTTTGTTAGTGTATTCACCCGAATTAAACACTATTTATACTTTGATAAATATGTTTCAACTAACAAAAGAGCAGCAGAAACAGACAAAGGCTGTAGAATATGTTGCACCAGCCTCATCCTGAAACTCCGTCCGGATTTTGACTGTAAGCTTTCCTTTTGCAACTTCCTCTGTATAAAACTATTCACATTACTCGTTGAAAAAAATTCCTTTCAACCAACATCCCCCGTTCTCTGCAAAATATTACATACTAATGTCCACTTATGTTTACTCAGTTAAACATATCATTACCAATCTTATATAAATGTAAAATATGACACTGATTAGAACTATTATAAATATCTCTTGTTTTGATACCATTATTAATCTAATAATTTTATGATTATGAAAAAGTTAGTAGTTACATTGCTCGTAATCGCAGCATTTTCAGTGCCAACGCTGGCACAAGTGGATCACGATTACAATCCGAATGATGTGGTAATACCCGAAAAAGGGTTCGCTCTGAATGAAAAGAACATTCCGGAATCAGTACTGAAAGCTGTAAAAAGTGAATTTAACCTGAATGTTCCTTCTACCTGGACTAAGTTTCCTTATGCACTGCGTGAATATGGATGGGTGTATGATAAGGCAGCTTCTGATGTGAAACCTGACCGATATCAGGTGTCTATGAAAAGTAAAGAAGGTTTGGATTTGTATGCTGTTTACTCTGCTGAAGGTAATCTGATTGCCACCCGCGAAGAGTCGACCAATATAGTTGTACCTGATCATGTGATGAAAGCACTACAAAACAGCAAATACAAGGATTGGACAGTAGTCGGCAATAAACAGATTATCAAATACTTTCATGATAAAAACAGTGTAGAACAGCACATCCGACTGACCGTAGTGAAAGACAATGTAGTTAGAACAATTTCATTCAACTACCAGGGTAAAGTGGGATTGTGATAAACAATATAATTAATCTAAAAGGAGCGGGTTTCACCCGTTCCTTTTTTTTGTTCTGTTGTTTGGTGATTAGCAGAGAATAACACGATGGGAAAATAAGAACAGTAAAGTTCACCGAATAGACATGAAGGCAGTTTCTTCCACCAACCTAACTCATTTATTATCATTTAATTAAATTATGTTTATTTACACTTTAAATAAGCAGGATTAAATAACTTAATCTTATACGGATTGTTTTAAAAGTATATTATTTTCTGTAACAAGTTTTAAATTAATTAGTATGATGCCACCAGTTTACTCCGGACGGCTACGTCTGTAACACAATGCAGTACGCCCGTCCACGACACCTATCCTACTATTTTTGTTACCCTAAATCACAGTAATGATGTGAGGTATTTTTTTACAAATACCTTCATTACATATTAATCGTCATTACAGTATTATTGAAACAATTAGAACAAGTTAATCTTTTGTTTATACTATAATAATGAAAACAATACGAATTGTTTTTTCAGTATTTTTTCTGGCTTTTCTGTTTTCATGTCAGAATGATTTGAATTACGACCTGAAAAACATCAGCAACAATCCTGAATCATTTAACATTGACAAGAACAACGTAAACCCGGAAATAAAGATTGCAATCATTTCGGACATCCATTATATGGATAAGTCACTGCTGGTAAAAGATGGAACAGCATTTCAGGAATATATCGCCAAAGATCCTAAACTGCTTGAATACAGTTCCGCTATATTGGACGCTGCCATTCAGGATATTGTCAATAAAAAACCGGATTTGGTTCTCATTCCCGGCGATTTGACCAAAGATGGCGAGCGTATCAATCATGAAAAAGTGGCTCAACAGCTCAGATACTTAAACAGACAGGGAATTAAAGTACTGGTTACAGTAGGAAATCACGATGTGAATAATCCGGAAACTGCCAGGTATATTAGTGATATAACTGTACAGACTCCTACTGTGAGAGCTGACCGCATTCCTTTCATTTATGCTACGTGCGGTTTCAACGATGCGCTGTCCCGCGATCCCAATTCGCTGAGCTACGTCAACGAACCGATACCGGGACTTTGGATAATCCCTATCGATGCCAACCGCTATGCCGAAAATACCGACAAATGTATCACCGGCGGTGTT
>CALMZF010000039.1 GCA_937870645.1 uncultured Paludibacter sp.
TAAAATGTCAAATGCGAAACATGAAACATGAAACACGAAACACGAAACACGAAACATGAAACATGAGACCCCAAACTTCAAACCTCACATTTCTAACTTCTAACTTCTAACTTGTAATTCAACCATGCCATTAAATATCCCCAAAACCCTTCCGGCAGTCGAAACATTGCGAAAAGAGAATATATTCGTGATGGATTCAGAGCGGGCACAAAGTCAGGAAATCAGGCCGCTGAAAATCGTGGTGTTGAACCTGATGCCGCTGAAAATAACTACTGAAACAGATTTGATACGGTTGCTTTCCAATTCACCGCTTCAGATTGAGGTTGACTTTCTG
This sequence comes from uncultured Paludibacter sp., assembly GCA_937870645.1. Classification (GTDB taxonomy): domain Bacteria; phylum Bacteroidota; class Bacteroidia; order Bacteroidales; family Paludibacteraceae; genus UPXZ01. The sequence goes on from CALMZF010000039.1 coordinate 335, forward strand.
AGGTTGAAAAGTCATACGTCCAAAAATACACCCATCGAACACATGATGGCTTTTTACAAGGACCTGGACGAAATCCAGAAAAGTAACTACGACGGCATGATAATTACCGGTGCTCCGGTGGAATTGCTCGAATTCGAAGAGGTGAAGTACTGGAAAGAACTGACCGGTATTTTCGAGTGGGCTCACAAGCATGTCACCTCTACGTTGTATATTTGCTGGGCTGCTCAGGCGGGTTTGTTTCATTTCTACGGCGTGCCAAAATATCCGCTGCCCGAAAAAATGTTCGGAGTTTTCGAGCACAAAACCAACAATTCACTCAATCCCATTTTCCGGGGTTTCGACGATGTGTTTTATGTACCACACAGCCGTCATACCGAAGTTCGCAGCGAAGATATCCTGAAAGTCCCTGAACTGACCTTGCTTTCCGAATCCGAAAAATCTGGCGTATATATGGTTATGGCGCGCAACGGACGCGAATTCTTTATCACCGGACATTCGGAATATTCTGCCAACACCCTGGATACGGAATATAAGCGGGACTTAAAAAAAGGATTACCCATCAAACTGCCGGAAAATTATTACCGGGACAACGACCCGAAAAACGAACCTCTTGTTCGCTGGCGAAGTCACGCTAATCTGCTATTTACCAACTGGCTGAATTACTTTGTATACCAGGAAACTCCATACGATTTGGCTAATATCAAATAATGTTGCCATGAAGTATTTGAATATCCTGATTTTTCTTGGCATCTTTTACTCGTTATTTAGCCTAATATTGTCAATTTACAATGCTATTTCAGATAATAAAGATTTAAAATCTCAACTGAATAAAAAGAATTATTTATATCTGCTGACATTTGTATCTTTATTTTTTTTAGATTATTTATTTTTTCATTCGTTTAATGAGGCATTGAAAGCTTCTTATGCTGGATTGATTTTAACCGGAGTTACAATTGTCATAATATTAACATTAAAATTTGGTCTGAATATCTGGTTTAAACTATCTGTTAATAAACTTAATTATCTTTCATCAGTCGATATGAGCGGATTTACCATTTTCAAAAATGATAAACAATTTTCATACAGCTGGATGGAGTTTAATGATGCGGTTTTTGATAACACAAAGCAAAAGCTTAGATTAAAAGGTACTAGAAATATTGTTATAAAGAAATCCTTGGGAAATTGGTATAAATTACTGAAAACTATTCCTCGAACATTTCCGGGTCTTGACTATAGTTACATTGACGGATTGTTCAATGATTTACAAACGTGCATGGTATGCGGAATGGTTGCAGCAAACGCCCTGGAGTGTATGTATTGTGCTTCTGATATCTGGAGCGACGATTTGAAATCTGAATTCGAATCAGAAGAAAAATACATCATTGAAAATCAGCTTGATGAATTTGCCACAATGGATAAAACAGAAAAGTTCTGTAATTTCATTCTGAAAGATACTTTTTTTAATCAAGATCCCAACTGGAAACCTCTTGTAACCAAAGAACAGGTGCTGGAATACAGTAAAAATGAATATTGGGACGAAAAACAAAATTAATGCGAACCATAGAACTTCTTTCACCAGCCAAAAACCTGGAATGTGGTCTGGCAGCCATCAATCACGGTGCCGATGCAGTATATATCGGTGCTTCGTTGTTTAGCGCCCGGGCTGCAGCCGGAAATTCCATCGAAGATATTGCCGAATTGGTTCGTTATGCTCATCGATATCGCTCAAAAGTGCTGGTGGCGTTGAATACTGTTTTGATCGACGAACAACTTCCCGAAGCTCAGCAACTTATACGACAACTGTATGAAATTGGCACCGATGCGCTGATAGTGCAGGATATGGGTATTTTGCAACTCGATTTGCCACCCATAGAACTTCACGCCAGCACGCAAACCGATAACCGGACTGTGGAAAAAGTGAAATTTCTGCAGGATGTGGGATTTTCGCGCGTTGTGTTGGCTCGTGAACTCACACTGAACCAGATACGTGAAATTAGCAAACAAACGGAGGTGGAGCTCGAGTGTTTTGTACATGGTTCCTTGTGTGTGAGTTACAGCGGACAGTGCTACATCAGCCAGGCCATGACCGGACGCAGTGCCAACCGCGGTGAATGCGCTCAATACTGCCGACTGCCGTATCAGCTCACCGATGCCAACGGCGAAGTGCTGGTGAAAAACAAGCATTTGCTTTCACTCAAAGACCTTGACCTGTCGGATCATCTCGAAGAACTCATTGATGCCGGCGTTACTTCTTTCAAAATTGAAGGTCGCCTCAAAGAGGCTGATTATGTAAAAAATATCACCGCTTATTACCGAAAGAAACTGGACACAATTATGGAAGGAAGAACGGACGTGAAAAGAGCTTCAGCAGGTAAAACCACGTTCTTTTTTGAACCCAATCCCGACAAAAGTTTCCGGCGCGGCGCCACCGATTATTTTCTGAACGGCCGTAAGCCGCATATCAGTCAGCCCGAAACTCCAAAATCAATCGGGGAGGAGATAGGGCAAATTACCTATATTTCCGGACAATTTATTGAAATTAAAATCAATAAGGAAATTCACAACGGCGATGGCCTGAGTTTTTTTGCCAAAAATGGAACACTGAGCGGTTTTCGGGTAAACCGTGTCGAGGGCAAGAAAATTTACCCGGCCGAAATGCCTGTGATTGAAAGAAATGCAGTGGTTTACAGAAATCAGGATCATGAATTTGATAAAATCCTGGCCGGAAAAACATCGGAACGAAAAGTAGGAGTGGAAATGCTCTTTTCTGAAACTCCGACCGGTTTCTCCATCCAACTGACCGACGGAGAGGGCATTGAAGTTAAAATGGATTTCCCGGCTGAGAAAGAACCGGCTAAAAACACCGAAAGAGCCAATCAAACCATCGAAAGCCAGCTATCCAAACTCGGAAATACAATTTACGAAGCCGATAAAGTTGAAATTAACACGTCTGCTGCCTGGTTTTTGCCTGCTTCGCAGTTGAACGAGTGGCGTCGGCAAGTTGTTGATTTGCTGGAAGAAGCCCGTGAGAAAGCGTACATAATCCGCAAAAGAAAACCGGCTGCTGCTGACGTTGTATTTCCGGAAAAGAAACTGACATACCTGGGCAATGTAACTAACGAAAAAGCTGTGGAATTTTACAATCAATACGGTGTGGAGGAGGTGATGCCCGGTTTTGAAGTGAAAGCCGAACCCGATGTGCCGCTGATGTTTTGCAAACACTGCATCAAGCATTCGCTGGGATGGTGTCCGAAGGAAGGCTACAGAGCCACATTCAAAGAGCCACTCTACATCACCTACAAAGATCAGCAGTTCCAGTTGGATTTTGACTGTCGTAAATGCGAAATGATGGTAATGAAACGAAGAAATTAGCGTTTTTAGAACAGCATATTCTAAAATAAAAATCCATTACCGGTCAGGCAATGGATTTTTTATTTTAATAAACGGAAACTGAATCACATAGTTTACTTTTTGATAAACCTGAATTTCTCATTTCCTGCTGTCAATATATACACACCCGGCTGTAAATGGCTTAATTCCAGTAGTTTTGTTTCATCGATGCAGGTTTGCTGCATCAGTACTTTTCCGGTAAGGTCAATGATCCGTATCAGCTTGTTCTGAGCATTTTCAATAGTCAGGCTGTTGTCAACCAGCGTAGGATAAATCCGCGCCAATATACGTATGTCGTCGGTTGCCGACCAGTCAACGTTGGTCAGGTTGCAGGTAGGAGGTACAATCCGCCACGTATCGCTGCCATCGGGTATGCGGGAGTAGCTCATGTTTTGCTCCATGTACGGGAATGTAACGGCATCCATTTGTGTGAGTTCGGCCAGGTAGTTGAGTCGCGAAAGCGTCACCGTTTCACCATCCTTACTCAATTTAAAATTGGCATGCAATACTCCCTGCGTGGGTTCTCCATCCGCACGAATTACCAGCCTCCCTTTAGCCGGAATGGTTGTCAGGGAAGCATTTGTCGAAGGTATTTGATACAAAGTCGGATTGGCAGGTGTATCCGACAGATACCATCCGCCGATATTTACTGCGCGGTTGCTGTTGTTGAAAATTTCCAGGTAATCATCATACTGTCCGTATTCATCAGCAATCAGCGAATTGGATGCCACCACTTCGTTGATCACCACGTTGAGGTCTGCATCCGGATCACTGCCTGAATTTTTCTCATAAATGGCTATGATACTGCCTGAATTGATGAGCGTGGAAGAGTAAACCGGCGACAAGATTACCTGCGATTCTCCCGAAATACTGCAGGTAAACTGAAGATTGAAAATCAAATCCGTACTATTGGCATTGGTTTGGTGTACTTCCACGGCTATCACGTTATCTCCTTCGGCCAGTAGGTTTTTGGGTACAGTAAAGGTGCCGGTTATACCGTTGTTGTAAGTGGTTGAATATGTGTTGAATGTAAGTGTTCCTTCCGGCATGTTTACGCGCCCCACTTCGGTTCCATTTACATAAACGGCTGCTCCGTCGTCCACAAAAGTGCTGATGATGAAATTGTCTTTCGATGCCAGATTTGTGATATTCACTGTTTTACGGAAATAGGCTGTGGGATATTTGTTGTTCGCATCGCTGCCATACCCGATAGTGGTTGTGTGCCCCAGCGTGCCATATCCCAACGGTGCGGTTCCGCTTTTCCAGCTCAGGTCGTTGTATGTTTTAGAAAACCAGTTTGTGGCCGGCATGGCACTGCCATCCGAATATTTCCACGTGCTTCCGTTGGCTATCAGCATTTGCGAAGCAGAATTTCCCGGAATTTCCCATCGTTTGAACGTAAATCCGGGCACCGGGTTTGCTTCCAGCGTATAAGTCTGATTTCTAAAATGTTTCAGATTGATCTGATCATCCTGAATAGTTTCAGCATTAAATTTATAGGTTGCTTTCGGATTATTCGAACTTATTTTAATTTCGGCTGTGCCGGGATTGTTCAGAAAGCGTGCCCCGATAAAGTTCATCATCGAAGCGGGTCTGTTGGCCGAAAAACTCTTCATCATGTTGATATCGGTGTTGAAGTCGCGTCCGGGTCCCCATTTATTTTTATGATAAACAATTTCAGTTCTGATTTTGGCCGCCAGGCTGTCGAGAATGGCATTGGCACGGTTAAGTTCGAATGTCGATGATATTTGAATTGCAAATTTATCAATAAATCGCTTTTTGAAGGTCTCGTTGAGTACAAGGCGGCGGAGCAGAATGGTTGACCAGGGTGCATTGGCCGGATCTGATCCAGATTGTTCGCCCAACGCCCAGATTAATGTGTTGTGTGTGTGATCATGATCCCATATACTATAGCCGAAATCCGTATCGTAAAGTATCCAGCGCCATTTACCACCTGTTTTTTTCTTCCATACTTTCATGTTGTTGTGTGGCCAGTCTGTATTTCTCAGATAAATTTCACTCAGGAAATAATCCATATAATTTTCCACGTCGATCATTTTACAGACACTGTCGTAAACGGTTTTTTGTGTAATGTCGTTGTAAGTTATGTAATTCGTCAGCTTTTTGTACTCCACATCCGAATTCATTTCCCACGATTCGAGCAGGTAAATTTCATCTTCTTCGTATCCGTAATTGGAGTAGATAAAATCTTCGTCGGTGCGTTCGCGTAGATTCTGAATGCCGTAATACACGCCATTCATAAAGCAAACTGCCGGTTCGTAGGCAATATAGTCAAGGTTCATACGCTTCATCACAAGCGATTGCATATATCCATCGCGCATCATCGAATGATCGAAGTCGTTGCCTGAATTTCGGAACAAAATACTCCGGTATTTCATTTTGGGCTTGGTGGCTGCAAAAATGTCGTAATTCAACATATTTTTACCAAACTTATTTCGCGGATTTATCTTGAGCGTTTTTTGTCCGTTCATACGTGTCCATCCTCCGGCTATTTGTATGTCGAGTTCCTGATTTAATCTGGCTGTCAGCGTGGTGTCGTAAAGTTCAAAATTGGCAGGTCGCCACCAGTCCTGATTCCAGTTGGCCGGCGTACTCATGCCATTTCCGGTTATTCCGTTGGTGCCCTGAACGTATATTCCGATGGTGTTATCGGTCAGATTTTTCTGTTCGGTGATAATGGAAACTACCGGCAATTTGAAGTTGCGCTCGTTGATAAAATAGGTGTTGCTGACAATGTCGCTTGCGAGTTTATTTCCTGAAAAACAGCGGGCACGGACTATTGAAGTATTATTGATGCCAATAACCGATCCCGGAGTGTATAGGGTATGACTGCGGGTTGGTTCTGCACCATCTCGGGTGTAGTAGATGGTATCGCCTGTCATGGGCGAAGCCAGTGAGATGGTGATCGGGTTTTTGTAAAATCCACCCGGAGTGATAAATTCCGGTTTTGAGCACTGTTCGGCAGCGTATTTTTTCCCGTTGTTGGATGTTCCCGGGCTGTGTTGCTCAAAGAATACCCACTCATTACTTCCGTCTGTTTTTCGGCCGTAGGAGGTATTGCGGAACTGAGCAGGATATACCACCAAATCAACTAATTGTTCATTAGTATTGAACATGTAAAGTGTGCCGCCCCCGGGTTCGAGTTTGAAACTGGCATGTCCGCTTTTGTCGCTGCTTTCGAACCATAAAATACTGTAACTGCGGGCGTTGATTAATTTTGATAACGGACGCCATTTTTTGGGTTGAGTGAGGTCATCGGTGAAGTAAAAGTTGATCTGATTGTAGGCGGTAGTATTACTCGGATTATACAGTTCCACCCACATGGAATAATTGTAGCTCTCATCCATCAAAGCCGATACATTATTGGTCATCAACTCATTGATAATCAATTGAGAAAAGAGGAAATTGGGTAACAGAAGAAATAAGAACAGAAACTGTTTTTTCATGGTAGAAATTATTGACAAATAAATCGAAAAAAAGATAGATTAACATGCGTTCCGATAAGTATCAAACCGGTTTAAAATAGAAATAAGGGAAATGGATTCCCTTATTACTTTTTTGTAATTGAATATATTACATAGAAGTTGTCTTGACTTTTTATAATGTCGCCTCTACGAGGCTTTAATTTTAATCCTCAATAATCTTCTACCATAATATCGCCTCTACGAGGCTTCATTTTTAGCACCAGAGGTGCGATATTATGGTAGAAAATGGATTAATGTGTCGTTTCTAAGCTCCGTAGGTGCGACATTATGGTTTTATAAAAAGAGTCAAGAAGAACTCGTACTTAATAAAAATCAGAATCAGATGTGATTAGTCTGTATTCTTTAAGGTTATTATTTTACTTTGATAGCTTCCACTATCTTGGCTTCCAGTTCAGCAGCCAGTTCGGGATTGTCTTTAATCAGGTTCTTGGTGGCATCGCGTCCCTGAGCCAGTTTGCTGTCGCCGTAGCTAAACCACGATCCGCTTTTCTTGATTACATTGTATTCCACACCCATGTCTACTATTTCGCCGGTGCGCGAAATTCCTTCGCCAAACATGATGTCAAATTCAGCTTTGCGGAATGGTGGAGCCACTTTGTTTTTCACCACTTTCACCCTTACCTGATTACCCGTAGCATCTTCACCATCTTTCAACTGACCAATGCGGCGGATATCCAGACGAACGGAGGCATAGAATTTAAGGGCATTACCACCGGTAGTTGTTTCGGGATTGCCAAACATCACGCCGATTTTTTCGCGCAACTGGTTGATAAATATACAGGTAGTATTTGTTTTGCTGATGTTGGCAGTGAGTTTACGCAATGCCTGTGACATCAGTCGGGCCTGAAGTCCCATTCTGGAGTCACCCATATCCCCTTCGAGTTCGGCTTTGGGAGTGAGTGCAGCTACGGAGTCAATCACTACAATATCCACCGCAGCCGAACGAATTAGCTGATCAGCAATTTCGAGTGCCTGTTCGCCGTTATCGGGTTGAGATATAAGCAGTTCGTTGGTGTTTACACCCAACTTTTCGGCATAGTAGCGGTCGAATGCATGTTCTGCGTCAATGAAAGCGGCAATTCCACCCGCTTTCTGAGCTTCGGCTATAGCATGAATGGCCAGGGTGGTTTTACCGGAAGATTCCGGTCCGTAAATTTCTATCACACGTCCGCGGGGATAGCCGCCTACACCCAACGCTATATTTAAGCCAACAGAACCGGTCGGTATCACAGCCACTTCTTCCACTTTGCTGTCGCCCATGCGCATAATGGTGCCTTTACCGTAGTCTTTATCCAGTTTTTCCATTGCCAGTTGCAATGCTTTCAGTTTCTCGCTTACAACCGGTTTATCGGTTACTTCAATATTTTTTGCCATATATTATTTTTTTGTATTTTTAGTAATACAAAGATAAAAAAATAATTCAGA
>CALMZF010000040.1 GCA_937870645.1 uncultured Paludibacter sp.
GACGATTTTTAACGCCAGTCTCACTGATTTTTCGGCTCACCGGACGAGGTCAGTCATAAGAGAGCCATTTTGATATTATCAAGACATTCTATGAATAATCATTTTAATCTTTGATGTAAATATATCTTATTCATTTGAAAAACAGTCATTCCGTCCTGTTGGATTTTTTCCTGAGCAATTTCAGCTATTTCACTGAAACCCTGTTTTTTGTAAAGATTAAGTGCACCAGTATTTTTATCCCAAACCCGAATAACAGCATCCGAGTTTCCCTTCATTTTTTCATTTTCCAGAAAAGTATGCATCAATTCCGAAGCCAGTCCCTGCCCTCGCAGTTCGGAATGCACCATCAGTTCAGCAATATACGTGGTATTATCCACCGGAATTTCAGGACATTGTTCAGCGGGAAATTCTTTATCGTAAGCAAGCGGCAGGCCGTAAATGGCTCCAACAATTTTTTCGTTCCGCAATGCAATTACACCGCCACCTTTGAGAGATAATTCTTCAAGGGTTTCAATCGCAGTTTCGGCCGGAATATATTGAGCCAGTTCTCCGGTGGTGAATGACTGCAAATACAATTTCACCAGCTCTTCTCGGTGTTGAAGAAAAGCGGCTCTGTCGAGCAGCATCAATTGCGTATTTAAAAGTATATCTGACATAGTTGCAGAATAACAATTAAACTGTTTGGATGTTTAGAATTAACCTTTTATTTAGAATATATTTGATCAGGAATTTAGTTATTCACAATAATTTAGCTAATTTTGCTGACTAAAGAAAATCAGCATTAATCCTCATTTAGAATTCATGATCAGACCCATCAGCTTGTTTCTCACCGTTTTGTTATTATTCTCATTTACAGCCTGTAACACTCCAAAAGAAAAAAGTACAAAAGACGGCACAACTACCGAAGAAAGCAGTTACGAACCCATTGATACCACTGCTTATAATCAGAAGTTAATATCGCTGGCCAATGGTGACACTACCGGCAAGTGGCCCGTAAAAAATCAACCCTATCCGCTGGCAGGAGCTATACTCCCCCATTCCCGCATCGTGGCTTTTTACGGTAATCTGTACTCCAAACGAATGGGTGCACTGGGCGAATACGCTCCCAAAGAAATGTGGGCAAAACTGAATAAAGAAGTTAAAGCCTGGGAAACGGCCGACCCGACAACTCCGGTCATTCCGGCACTTCATTACATAGCCGTGGTGGCGCAGGGCGATGCCGGTAAAGACGGCAAATATCGCTTCCGTATGCCGGAGAAACAGATTGATTCGGTTTTTACCATTTCGAGAATGGGGCCAGAAAATACACTGATTTTTCTGGATATTCAGGTGGCGTTGAGCAAAATTCAGGATGAACTGCCCCTGCTGGAGAAATACCTGAAACTTCCGAATGTTCACCTGGGCATTGACCCGGAATTTTCGATGAAAACGGGAGCCAAGCCGGGTACAAAAATTGGTACTTTTGATGCTGTGGAAATTAACTACTGCTCGCAATATCTGGCTAAGCTGGTGAAAGATAATAATCTGCCACCAAAAGTATTTGTTGTACACCGCTTCACCCAGGGGATGGTTACCAACTATAAAAACATCAAATTGCATCCCGAAGTGCAGATTGTGATTGACATGGATGGCTGGGGCGAACCGGAACTAAAAAAAGGTACCCACCGCAATTACATTCACAAAGAACCGGTTCAGTTTACCGGATTTAAGCTATTTTTCAAAAACGACCTGAAGAAAAGTCCGAACCGGATGCTCACACCCGAAGAACTGCTCAAACTGAAACCACAACCGATATATATTCAGTATCAGTAGGATAATTCTGATATATTTTACACAAAATGAGCTGCCCGAATGAGCAGCTCTTTTTTTTACTTAGACGAAATCTTTTCTTTTTCTTCCTGAAGGTCAATTTCTTCTCCTTTTTTATCGTAAAATTTGTATTGCAGAAAGCCGAGTTTTTGCGAAGGAATAACTTTGCAGCCTTTGCCAAATTTGAATTTCCATTGCATCTTGAGCGAAACAAGTCCTTTGGAAACGAATGCATCCACGTAGGGATGAATGTGCAGCGTGAATTCTTTGATTTTCAGGGTATTTACCAGATAATCAATTTTACTTTCGAGCTGATCGGTGAACAGTATCGAGGGTTGTGTGCGTCCCTTGCCGTAGCAGGTAGGACAGGTTTCCTCTATATCAATATCAATCACCGGCCGGACACGCTGACGGGTAATTTGCATCAATCCGAATTTACTCAGCGGTAAAATGTTATGCTTGGCCCTGTCGTTTTCCATCATCAGGCGCATTTTATCGTACAGCTTCTGCCGGTTTTCACCTTCGTGCATATCGATAAAATCCACCACAATAATTCCGCCCATATCACGCAATCGCAATTGCCGGGCAATTTCATCGGCTGCAGCCATATTCACATCCAATGCATTGTTTTCCTGACCGTTTCCGGCTTTCGAGCGGTTACCGCTGTTCACATCTATCACATGCATGGCTTCTGTGTGTTCTATAATCAGATAAGCACCGCTTTTGAACGAAACTGTTTTTCCGAGTGCCGACTGGATTTGTTTTGTAATCCCGAAGGTATCGTATATAGGCATTTCATCCTTATATAATCTTACGATGTCTTTCCGTTCGGGAGCAATTAAATCCACATAATCGCGCACTTCATTGAAAACACTGAGATCATTCACATAGATGTGCTTAAAGTTGGAATTAAACAAATCCCTGATTATTCCCACTGTGCGACCCAATTCTTCAGCTATGAGCGTAATTCCCTGCGATTTCTGAACTTTGAGGAGGGTTTCTTCCCACCTTTTTACCAAAATTTTCAGTTCGTTGTCAAGTTCCGCTACTTTTTTTTCTTCGGCAACTGTACGTACGATTACACCAAACCCTTTTGGCTTAATACTTTGTATCAGTTGTTTCAGTCTGATCCGCTCTTCCTCTGTTTTTATTTTTTGCGAAACAGAAACTTTGTCGGCAAAAGGGATCAGTACTAAAAATCTCCCGGCTATGGATAGTTCGGCTGTCAATCGGGGACCTTTGGTGGAAATAGGTTCTTTTGTAACCTGAACGAGTATTTCCTGTCCCGTTTTCAGAATATCGTTTATCGAGCCGACTTTCTCGATTTCGGGAAATTGTTTGGCTTTCAACATGGCCGGTGTTTTTTTTCGGTCGCTCACCAGTTGCGTTGTAAACCCGTTAAGAGTGTTGAAATTGTTACCTAAATCAAGATAGTGTAGAAAAGCGTCTTTTTCGTAACCGACATCCACAAAGGCTGCATTGAGTCCGGGCATTATTTTTTTCACCCTGCCCATGTAGATATTCCCAACAGCAAATTGTTCTTCGCGTCCTTCCTGATTGAGTTCTACTAGGCGTTTGTCTTCGAGCAGCGCAATTGAAATTTCAGATGGTCTTACATCTACAATTAATTCGCTATTCACTTTTTTCGATTTATGTATTTTTTTTAATTTCAGACAGTCGGAATTCAGAATTCGGAGGTTAAGTTAAATTCCATCTTCCTTTAGCCGACGTATCTGTGTTTACAAAAAACAAACTTAAATCCAGGAAGCTCGGTTTTAAGTTTGTTTCTTTGGACTTTTTTTAATGAACTAATGTCCAACAGACTATTTCTTTTTATGTCTATTTTTTCTCAGTCTTTTTTTCCGTTTGTGTGTAGACATTTTATGTCTTTTTCTTTTTTTACCGCTTGGCATTTTTTTTAGTTTTAAATAGTTAGAAAAAAAAATCTTATTTTACGTTACTAACAAAAGTTTTTGCCGGTTTGAAAGAAGGAATGGAGTGAGCCGGAATAATGATAGTGGTGTTTTTTGAGATGTTACGTGCTGTTTTCTGAGCTCTTTCTTTTACTACGAAGCTACCAAATCCTCTCAGATATACATTTTCTTTTTTAGCCAATGAACCTTTGATCACTTCCATTAAAGATTCTACAGTTGCCAATACAGTAGCTTTGTCAATTCCTGTATTTTTAGCAATTTCGTTTACAACGTCTGCTTTTGTCATTTTTTTTTACTTGTTTGTTTAATTGATTAGTATAATATTTTTGTCTTTATTCTTGTTTCGAAAAACGGACTGCAAATATAGAGGTTTTCTTCTGATTAAAAAAGGATTAAACCTGTTTTTTTCAAATATTTCCTGAAAAAATTATTTCGTAACTATTTGATTAAGTAATTCTTGTATTTCTTTCAATTCCAAATTACGGCCTGCAATTTTTCCGTTTTTATCAATGAGCACAGTTGCCGGAATGGCATTTACGGCATACAACTTTGCACCCTCACTGGACCACTTTTGCAAATCGGACAGGTGATGCCACGTCAGTTTATGTTTTGCTATGCCTCTGATCCATCTGTCCTTATCGTCGTCGAGCGACACACCTACAATGTCAAATTTAGTTCCTTTATTACGGGTGTAAAAGGCTGTCAGGCCGGGGAATGACGCCACACAGTCGGGACACCACGAAGCCCAGAAGTCAACGAGCAGATAATCAGTCTTGCCCACATAGTCCGAAAGTTTTACCGTACTCCCATCGGGAGCGGTCATGCTGAAGTCAATGTACGGCTGACCTTTCGACGTTTTCTTTTCCACTTCGGTAGCAGCAATCAGCTCGGCAATTCGGGGAATAGCTTTGGTTTTGGTATTCATACGGGCAAAGAGGGCTTCCTTTTCTTCGACTGTGTAATCGTAAAAGCTGGTCATAAATATATGTGTCCCCACCATTTTATTTACGTTTTGCAGGGCATATTCCTTCTCAATTTTTTTCGTTTCGTTTTCAAAAACTTTCAGTCCTGCATCGAGCGTATCTTTTTGTGCTGTTGATAATGGAGTGTTTCCGTCGCCGTTTATGCGGTTATACAGTTCATCGGCTTTGGTGCGGAGGGCATTTATTTCAATGGTGTATTTATTCAGCACATCATTTTGAGCTGTTCCGGTAATTACAATTGTTCCGGCAGAATCCACATGGGCAGCTATATCACCCGGTTCGAGTATAAAGGGGTATGATTCCGAATTGTCCTTATTACGTTTAGGTTGAAGTTTCAGGTAAGCCACCTTTACAGAGTCCACCTTTCCATTCAGTACAAATTTTCCATTCACAATGAGTGTGCTGTCGAGCTTAATCCATTCACGATTAACCCGTTCCGACAGATATACGTATGTACTGTCCAGGCTGTTGTCGGTAACTTCACCGCTGATTTTGTATGCATTTTGAGTACAGGCCAGAAGGCTGAGTGCTACACACAGGATTAAAAAGGTTTTTTTCATAACTGATTCTATTATATAATGTATTGAGGGTAATAATTTCGGGTTCGAAAGTTTTGGAGTAACTTTGCTGCAAAGATGAGCCTTTTTTATCTTTTATGCAATTTTTTTCAGTTAATTTATTTATAATCAGTTATTCAGCCATTTATCCGCTTTAGCAATGCTCTTATCCCCGAATAAGTTACAAATCCTCCTCTCTGACTGGTATAGCGCCAACAAGCGTGATTTGCCCTGGCGTGGAATTACCGATCCGTATAAAATCTGGATTTCGGAGATTATCCTGCAGCAAACTCGGGTTAATCAGGGCTATGATTATTACGTCCGGTTTATCGGGCGGTTTCCCGATGTGGTGTCGCTGGCATCAGCCGGTGAAGATGAAGTGCTGAAATACTGGCAGGGACTGGGTTACTATTCCCGCGCCCGAAACCTGCACAAAGCCTCCAAACAAATCATTAATACATTCAGCGGTGTATTTCCCACCGGTTATCAGGACGTGTTGAGATTATCAGGCGTTGGAGATTACACGGCTGCCGCCATTTGTTCGCTGGCTTACCAACAGCCTTACGCAGTAGTCGACGGAAATGTTTACCGCGTGCTTTCGCGGCTTACCGGCTCAGCCACTCCCATCGACACATCGGCAGGCAAAAAGGAATTCGCCGCCCTGGCACAGCAGCTGTTGGACACCGCCCATCCCGACATACACAATCAGGCCATGATGGATTTTGGAGCCCTGCAATGTACACCTGCAAATCCCGATTGTAATATATGCCCGCTGAAGGAATATTGTGTTGGTTTTAACTCAGGAATTGTCAGTCTGCTCCCTGTTAAACAGGGAAAAACCCTTGTAACCAACCGCTTTTTCAACTATTTCTTTATCCAATACAGCGAATACACCTACCTGCAAAAGAGAGAAGCCGATGATATCTGGAAAAACCTGTATGAGTTCCCGCTTATAGAGACCGATAAATATATGGAACCCGATGAATTAATTGAAGATACAGCGTTTAAAAATCTCTTCGCTGAGTTTCAAGATTTTCAAATTAGCAAAATTTCAAATCCAATGAAGCATATTTTGAGTCATCGGGTGATTAACGCACGATTTTATAATATTAAAATCAACAATGAAAACAATAATTTCAACAATTTTATAAAAATCCGAATTGGAGAACTGGATAAATACCCGATATCCAGGCTCACTGAAATTTTTCTGGAAAAGAATGATTCAGTTCAGTTATAAAATTATTCATCTGAGTTTTTTCTTAAAATTTCATAGATTGACTTAGCTCTCTGTGTTAATTCATTCAGAATTTTGTACTTTTGCTCCGTTAAAAAAAACAGCTAAATGGAAGCAGAAAACATACAGGACATTGAACCGGTAGATAACACTATCACAGAAGTCGTTCAGGAAAAGACCTCCATGGTACTCCGCACCGAACATCTTTTCAAAAAATACGGTAAACGAACCGTTGTGAATGATGTGTCGATCCAGGTGCAGCAGGGCGAAATCGTGGG
Source organism: uncultured Paludibacter sp. (assembly GCA_937870645.1). Lineage (GTDB taxonomy): Bacteria > Bacteroidota > Bacteroidia > Bacteroidales > Paludibacteraceae > UPXZ01. The sequence goes on from CALMZF010000040.1 coordinate 6,796, forward strand.
ATTACTCGGTCCGAACGGAGCGGGAAAAACCACTACTTTTTACATGACTACCGGACTGGTTACTCCCAACTCGGGCAAGATTTTTCTGAACGAGCAGGATATTACCAAACTACCTGTATTTCGCCGCGCCCAAAAAGGCATCGGATACCTGGCTCAGGAAGCTTCCGTTTTCCGTAAAATGACCGTGGAGGATAATATCAGCTCCATATTGGAAATGACGAAATTCAGCAAGGAGTATCAAAAAGAAAAACTTGAAACGCTGATTGCTGAATTTAATCTGGGACATGTCCGCAAGAATATCGGTGACCGGTTGTCGGGTGGTGAACGACGCCGTACGGAGATAGCCCGCTGTCTGGCCATTGAACCACATTTTATCATGCTCGACGAACCCTTTGCGGGTGTTGACCCCATTGCCGTGCAGGACATTCAGGACATCGTGTGGCAGCTGAAAGACAAAAACATCGGCATCCTCATTACCGACCACAACGTGGATGAAACGCTGAGTATCACTGACCGTGCTTATATGCTTTTCGAGGGGAAAATCATGTTTCAGGGAACTTCCGAGGAACTTGCCGACAATCCTATTGTCCGCGAAAAATACCTGGGACGTGACTTCAAACTGAAAGTAAAGACGAGAGTGGATACGGTAGTAAATCCGAATATTGAAGGTTTTATTTAATTCGTCCCGTTGACTTTCATGTTTATTGATACACCTTAGGAATGAACGCAAAACTGTCAATTATCGGGAGCGGCTCCGCATTACCCACGAAGAGCAATTTTCCAACTTCCCAACTGCTGGAACTCCGGAACAAGCAATTTCTGATTGATTGCGGCGAGGGAACACAGATACGGATGCGGCAAATGGGTCTGAAAAACAGTCACCTTGGGCATATTTTCATCTCGCACCTGCATGGTGATCATTGTTTCGGTCTGATGGGACTGATATCCACTTTCGGAATGCTCAACCACACTTCTGACATTCAGATTCATGCTCACCCCGACCTTGAAAAACTCATGAAACCGCAACTGAAGTATTTCTGCGAACAGCTTCCTTTTCAGGTTCAGTTTCTGCCTTTCAATCCTTCGGTCAATGAAATTATTTACGAAGACCGAACCATACAGGTTTCGTCCATCCCGCTCAAACACCGGGTACCGTGCAGTGGCTTTCTTTTTGAGGAAAAAACCGGCGACCGGCATATTATCCGCGACATGATTGATTTTTACAAGGTTCCGGTCTGGAAAATCGGGAAAATTAAACTGGGTGAAGATTTTACAACCGAAGAAGGCGAAATCATTTCCAATGACCTGCTGACCCTGCCTCCCACTCCTCCCATCCGTTATGCCTACTGCTCGGACACGGCGTACAGCGAAAAAATCATCCCAATTATCGAAGGGGTGGATATGCTGTACCACGAAGCAACTTTTATGGAAGATGAATTATTCCGCGCCAGAGCCACTCAGCACTCCACCGCCCGACAGGCAGCCGAAATAGCAAAAAAAGCGAATGTAAAAAGATTGATTATCGGACATTATTCTGCCCGCTACAACCACAAAACCGCCCTGTTGAATGAAGCGCGGCAGGTTTTTGAACGAACCGAACTGGGGGAAGATATGACAAGCTACGAGTTCTAAAATTTTAAATCCCCCTAAAAAATTCAGCAACTTGGTTTTGCTATTTGGGATAAAAAACAACTATAACTTCAACAAGAAAAAGCTGACATGTACTTTGACTATTTTGATTTGAAAAACGATATATAAATTGGATATGAAAACAATTATCAATATCTTGTGAAATATCTGAAAGTAAGCGTTCATTGTAAAAAAAAACGCACACAGACAGCTAATTACAAAATAAAAGAAAATGAAACGAATTAATCAGGATAAAATAATATGTAATAAGGGTTTCATTAGGAATTCAAACCTTCTGCCCCTCTCAAACTTCGGTGTAGGTGGGTCAGGAAAGACGCACACAATCACTTACTGAATATATTACCTCAAACGTTACGCTACATATCTTGATCCAAAAATCAGATACGGCAGGTCGGGAACTAAAAACTTGAACTAACATTATAAAAACCAAAAGAAAATGGAAACAAAAGAAAATTGTGAAAATTGTAAGATGCGTGCAAAATACGATGCAAAACCCAATTCATTTGCAGGACGTTTTTGGCGGTGGCACATTAATTGGTGTCCGGGATGGAAAAAGTATATGGCCTCTTTAGACGAAAATAAAAGGGCAAAAATCAAAGAGAATTATAGATTAAAAAACTAATAAGTATTCTCTAAAAAGTATATATACTTATTACGTTCTGCTTTTTCTGATTTTGCTATATGTAAACAGTCATATAAAGTCAGTTGAAACCTAACAGATTTCCGAAAACCTGTTAGGTTTGAGTATACACAGCCACAGTGTGAAAAGACGAACAAACATTTATGGGTTATTTTGGAGCGAGGGTTTCATTTAAAATGTAAGTGTAAGCGCGATTGCTGGTTCTACAGTTAAATTTCTTCCGTTCTTCCGTATTTTGCAAGTCCGCCTTCGGCCGTTTCCTTATACAGTGATGGTAAATCGTGCCCGGTGTTGCGCATGGTCTCCACCACTTTATCGAAACTGATAATGTGTTTGCCGTCCGAAAGCATGGATTTGAGGTTGGCATCGAGTGCACGGAGAGCTCCAAATGAATTGCGCTCAATACAGGGTATCTGAACCAATCCGCAAACCGGGTCGCAGGTCAGCCCCAGGTGATGTTCCAATCCCATCTCGGCCGCATATTCTATCTGTTGGGGACTTCCTCCGAAAATCTGGCAGGCAGCAGCCGATGCCATCGCACAAGCCGACCCGACTTCACCCTGGCAACCCACTTCGGCACCCGAAATGGAGGCATTTTTCTTAATAATATTTCCAAACAATCCGGCAGTAGCCAACGCCTGAAGTATATGGCGGTCGGACATGGAATGGTTGAGTTTGAAATGATACAGGATAGCCGGCATCACCCCCGAGGAACCACAGGTAGGAGCTGTAACCACTGTTCCACCGCTGGCATTCTGTTCCGAAACGGCCATAGCGTAAGCCATCACCAGACAGCGGCTTTGCAGGCTTTGTTTGTAACCCTTTGCCTTGATCCAGTACGAAGCGGCCTTCCGGCGCAATCCCAGTTCACCGGGAAGTACACCATCGGTTTCCAGTCCCTCGTGAATGGCATTTTGCATCGTTTTCCAAACCTCATTCAGGTAATCCCAGATATCGCTGTCTTCCCGTTCGTTCACATACTCCCAGTACATCTGTCCGCGGCGTTCCACCCAGGGCATAATTTCACCTATAGTAGAGTGTTCGTATATTTTTTTCTCTTCCCCCAACGAATTTTCGTCCGTTATCTTTCCACCGCCCACACTGTACACCAGCCAGTCCTTCATTACCTTTCCCTGAGCATCCAGCGCTTCAAATTTCATTCCGTTAGGATGAAATGGCAGTACGATTTCAGGAAACCAGTTAAATTCAACGGTTTTTGGTTGCAGCGATTCGGCTATGGCCACATCGGTGAGGTGACCTTTGCCGGTGGCAGCCAGGCTGCCGTATAAACTTACCCGGAATGATATGGCGGAAGGATTTTCGTTATTAAAACGTTCGGCGGCAAAACGGGGTCCCATCGTGTGACTGCTCGATGGTCCGTGACCGATTCGGTATATTTCTCTGATTGATTCCATATATC
>CALMZF010000041.1 GCA_937870645.1 uncultured Paludibacter sp.
AAAGCAATGACCCGGAATTTTTATATCTTTGTATTAATTCTTAAAAAACGGATAGAAACAGCATGTTTTCACTACTTGACGAATATCACTTCTACCTGAAAATGGAGAAATCGCTATCAGAAAATACCATCGAAGGGTATGAGCGCGATTTACAGAAACTGTTTGATTATCTGGCAGAGGCGCACATTCAGCCCCAGGATGCTGAGAATAGGCATTTGCGTGATTTTATCATCGAAATTGCCGAAATCGGTATTAATGAACGATCGCAGGCAAGGCTGATATCAAGTATCCGTTCTTTTTATAAATTCCTGATTTACAAAGACAAAATCACTGTTGACCCGACCGAATTGCTCCAAAGTCCGAAAATCGGGTTGCGATTGCCAGAAGTTCTCACATTATCCGAAATTGACCGAATTATCGAAAACATCAATCTATCCAAACCCGAAGGACAACGCAATAAAGCAATTATCGAGGTACTTTACGGCTCGGGATTGCGGGTATCTGAACTGACCAATCTCAAGCTATCAAACATCTATTTCGACGAAGGATATATGCTTGTGTTGGGCAAAGGGAATAAACAGCGGCTTGTGCCACTTTCGGATGAATCAAAAAAGCAGATTGGGTTTTGGATTCTGGACCGTAATCATCTGAATATAAAAAAGGGGAACGAAGATTTTCTGTTTCTCAATCGGCGCGGAAGCAAACTTACACGTGCAATGATTTTTACCATTATCAAAGAACTTGCAGTGATGGCCGGAATTCATAAAAATGTGAGTCCACACACATTCCGTCACTCTTTTGCCACGCACCTGCTCGAAAACGGTGCTAATCTGAGGGCAATACAGCAGCTGCTGGGGCATGAATCCATCACCACTACCGAACTTTACACACATATAGATGTTCAATTTTTACGACAAACAATTTTGGAATGCCATCCGATGAATCAAAAAAACAAAAAACATGAAGTTGAATAATTCGTTTCTGCACCGTATCACGAAGCGAATTCTTCTTCCCGGTGTGGCATTTCTATTCTTGTCAACAGGCACGCTGGCACAGGAAACAGTGGTGGTGGGGCAGGTGCTGGATAAATACGACAAATCGCCCATATCCACGGTTGATATTTATTTCAAAAACTCCAACCGGGCTGTTCAAAGCAACGATGATGGATATTTTCTCATACGCAACAACGGCCCTGAAACCACCCTCATTTTTACCATAGTAGGCTATAAACCCTATGAGTTGAAACTCAAACGGGGTGATAACGTGGGAGTTCAGATAGAGTTGGAGGAGAAAAAAAGTATTCTCGATGAAGTGCTTGTTCTGCCCGGCATTAATCCAGCCAATGATTTGATGAGAAAAGTGCGGTTAATGCGAAAACAAAACGACGTGAAATTGCCGGGCGGGAGTGTGGAGCAAAGTGCCGTATTTCTTACCAAAAACGATACCCGCTGGCAAAACAATAAACTCTGGGAAAATCTTAAAACCGGCAATCTTTCGCAGAGCGACTCTGCGCTGATGGTGCCGCTTTACATGGATGAAAGTGAATACAATTACAAAGGTGAAACAAAACAACAGAAAAGCAAGAATACCTACAACACTCCTGAAACAGCCGAAAATCTGATTGTACAGCTGCTCAACGGCTTGGATAACCGCATTAATTTTTACGACAATTCGGTGAGTTTACTGAACAAAAGCCTGATCAGTCCGCTGGCAAACATCGGGAATGCATATTACCGGTATTACCTCACCGATAGTATTCAGTCTGAAAACGGCAAACAATACGAAGTTCATTTTTATTCCCGCAATCCCGCAAATCTGGCATTCAACGGAACCATGCATATCGATTCGGCTACATTGGCTCTGACTTACATGGCAGCATCGCTTCCCCGACAGGCAAATCTCAACTTTATTCACAACCTGAGCATTGAACAAAAGTTCAGATTTGCAGCTAACCACTGGATACCCGACAATCAACAATCGACGTGGTATATGACCTACGATTTGCTCAAAGATAACCTGGGTACAAAACCCGAACTGCTCGTGAACCGAAAAACGGTTTATGCCTCCGGTAATGATGAATTCGTACTTCAACCTGATTCGTTTGCCGGAAATAAATATTCCGAAGATACAATAAATGCACGGTTGGTGGCTCTGCAGCAAACACCACTGTACAAAACGGCCCGCTTTATTGCCGATGCAGCACTCACAGGGTATTTCAAAGCCGGGAAAATTGATATCGGAAAGATTTCCACCATTCTGCGCCTGACCGAAGAAGAAGGCTTGCGCATGGGACTAAACATGAGGACCAACGAGGATTTGTGGAGAAACTTTATGATTGGTGGTTACGGCGCCTATGGATTCAGTGATAAAAAGTGGAAGTACGGAGGCGAAATGCAATGGAAACTCCCAACCGTAGGGCGGTTTATTGTTGGTGCAAAATATATCAGCGACCTTCGTCGTACCGATTATGATTATACAGATTTCATCTGGCGTGAAAATCCACTCATTCTCGGTGATTATGACATTTCTTCTACCCTCTTTTCGCTTAAAAAAGGCATTTCACTCAATAAAATCAAAGAATTCACAGCTTTTGCCACCAAAGACCTTACACCTGACATTGAAGCATATTTGATTTATCTGAACAAAAAAACATACAGCAGCGAAATATTTCCGTTTATTGCACCGGATGATGAAACTGAGTATGAAACAATTCGTCAGCAGTCGGTATCGTTAACCGGTCGGTTTTCATTCAACGAAAGGAGCGTCGACGGACATTTCCAGCGTTTCTATCAGAAAACTCAAAACCCCGTCATATATGGAACTGTTGAAATGGGGAACTATCAGTTGAGAATGAATGATAACACCCGGAATTACCTGCGTCTGGTTACTACCATACAACAAACGGGAAGATTCTCGGTAGGAGAATGGCGTTACCTGCTGGAAGGTGGAAAAATTTTCGGGACCGTTCCATATCCGCTGCTTAAGAACATAAAAGGCAAAAGTGGCAGCGCTTACAGCCGTTATCAGTTTACGCTGATGAAGACCAACGAATACATGGCTGATACATGGGCTTCATTACAGTCGGAGGTCATTACATACGGAATCCTGTTTAATAATATACCGCTGATTAAAAGGTTGAATTTAAGAGAAATAGCCGGATTTAAAATTGCTTACGGAAGTCAAAGCGATAAAAATGTCCAACTGATGAAGTTGCCGGAAAACACTTCAGGTTTTAATAAACCATATTCCGAATTAAGTGTCGGATTTACCAATCTGTTTGGGATTATTTCTGTCCAATACACACGGCGTCTTACTGATACCTATAAGCCAAATATCCGGAAATCGGCTGTTGGCATAAGTTTAGTACTTAGTTTCTAACCGATTATCTGATTTCAGGGCTATTTCACGTTTTTTCAGTATCTTTGCGACTTTATTCAACAGATGTAATAAAACATTCATTTCATATGAAAAAAATAGCAATAATTGGCGGAGGAAACATCGGTGGAGCAATAGCTCATGGATTGCAGCAGGGAAAACTTATTCCCGCTGAAAATATTACTATCAGTGATAAATCAGAAAAAACCCTGAACAAATTCCGGAAAATAAATGGCAGCATGAAACTGACCACTTCGAACACGGAAGCAATTGAAGGTGCGGATATAATCATAATAGCCGTAAAGCCCTGGCTTGTGGAAACAGTAGCAACTGAAATCGAAAGGAGTATTGATTATAAAAAGCAGATTATCATATCTATAGCTGTTGGAATTGATTTTGAGAAATTAATCCGGCTTTTCGATAAAAATGCCGTTTTGTTCCGAATTATCCCGAATACAGCTATCGAAGTGAAAGAAAGTTTTTCAACCATTGCACAGTACAATGCCAGCGAAGAACAAATTGCCGCCGTGAAGGAAATTTTCGATGAGTTGGGTACTACAATGATTGTAAAAGAGGAGCAACTCATACCCTTTATGGCTCTTTCATCCTGTGGTATTGCCTATGCCTTCAGGTATATCCGTGCCAGTATGGAAGGTGCAGTGGAAATGGGTATTTATCCCGACGATGCCCGAGAAGTAATCCTGCAAACCCTGCGCGGAGCAATTACCCTGCTCGAAACCAACCAAAGTCATCCCGAAGTGGAGATAGACAAAGTAACCACACCCGGCGGAATTACCATTAAAGGGCTGAATGAAATGGAGGCAAACGGATTTACCAATGCAGTGATAAAGGGATTATTGAAAAGTAATATTGCCCCTAACCCCTAAAGGGGAATGTTTGGCAGTATGGTGTAGATTTAAATTGATAGGAACAAATATTATTAACAATACAACAAAATGCTCATATTATTCCCCCTTCAGGGGGTTGGGGGCAAGCAGATTAATTATGATTACACAAGACCAACTTAAAGAAGTGTTGGAACGCGAGGACGCGTTGAGGAGGTATCTTTGACGTCGATGCCAAAATTATTCAGTTAGAAGAAGAAGAGTTGCGCACCCAGGTTCCGGGTTTTTGGGATGATCCCAAAGCAGCCGAACTACAGATGCGAAAAGCCAAGGAGCTGAAAAAGTGGATAGAAGGCTATCATGAAGTGAAAGCTGCTGCCGACGAACTTCAGCTGGCTTTTGATTTTTACCGCGAAGAAGCCGTAACCGAAGAAGAGGTAGATGCGGCTTATTCGCATGCTACTGCACTTCTCGAAGCTATTGAAATGAAGAATATGCTCTCCAACGAGGAAGACTCGCTGGGGGCGGTGATAAAAATTGTAGCCGGAGCGGGTGGAACCGAAGCTCAGGACTGGGCCGAAATGCTTTTCCGCATGTATCAACGCTACTGCGAGCGGCAGGGTTATAAATGCGAACTGACCAACTATCAGGGTGGTGATGAAGCAGGTATCAAAACTGTAACCATGCAGGTGGAGGGTGACATGGCTTTTGGGTATCTCAAAAGTGAAAACGGAGTACACAGGCTCGTGAGAGTTTCACCGTTCAATGCTCAGGGTAAACGAATGACTTCATTTTCGTCGGTTTTCGTTGTACCATTGGTGGACGATACCATCAATATCGAAGTCAATATGGCGAACCTGAGCTGGGACACTTTCCGGTCGGGAGGCGCGGGTGGACAGAATGTAAATAAAGTGGAAACCGGTGTGCGGCTCCATTATAAGTACATAGACGAAGTGACGGGCGAAGAAAAGGAAATTGCGATTGAAAATACCGAAAGTCGCTCTCAGCTTGGTAACCGCGAAAATGCCATGCGGCTTTTGCGTTCGCAACTGTATGAACTGGAACTGGAAAAACGCCGGGCTGCTCAGGCTGTGGTGGAAGCCGGAAAGAAAAAAATAGAATGGGGATCGCAGATCCGAAGCTATGTTTTCGACGACCGCCGCGTAAAGGATCACCGTACCAATTATCAGACTTCGGATGTGAACGGTGTGATGGACGGAAAGATTGAAGATTTTATCAAAGCCTATCTGATGGAATTCGGCCGCGAAGAAAAGTCGATATAAATCAGTGCATCAATAAAAAACAAAAACAGAGGATACCTGAAAAGATATCCTCTGTTCATTTTACGTTATTCCGTAAGAAAATCAGTTGGAAACCAGCTCCATTGTATCCGAGGCGATCAGATATTCTTCGTCGGTCGGGATAACAACCACTTTAACCCGAGAATTAGATGTGCTTATCAGCAGTTCTTCCCCGCGTATCCTGTTGATTTCCGGATCAATTTCAATACCCAAATAACTCAGTCCGTTGCAGATTCGCTCACGCGTAATGGTTTGATTTTCACCTACTCCACCCGTAAATACAAGTACATCAAATCCGTTGAGTACTGCCGCATAGGAACCAATATATTTTTTAATCCGATATTCGTACATACCCAGAGCCAGTTTTGCCCGTTGATTTCCTTCGGATATTGCTTTTTCGATATCGCGCATATCCGACGAAATTCCCGAAACACCCAGCACACCGCTGTGTTTATTGAACAGGGTGGTAGCTGCGCTGGTACTGATCATCTCTTTTTCCATCAGGTAAGTCACCACGCCCAAATCTACATCACCCGAACGCGTTCCCATCATCAGACCTTCTACGGGTGTAAATCCCATGGAAGTATCCACCGATTTTCCGTTTTCGATGGCCGTAATAGAGCCACCGTTGCCAATATGAGCTGTAATGATTTTGGTTTTATTGTAGTCCAGACCCAAAAACTCACATGCCCTGCGCGATACATAGCGGTGACTGGTGCCATGAAAACCGTACCGGCGAATACCGTATTTTTTATACAGAGAATAAGGAATTCCGTACATATAGGCATGTTCGGGCATGGTCTGATGAAAAGCCGTATCGAAAACCGCCACCTGAGGAACCTGCGGCAGTAAGTCGCTGATAGCAAAAATACCTGCCAGATTCGGCGGATTGTGAAGGGGAGCTATTTCTATACAGGCTTCAATATTCCGTATCACTTCGTCGGTAATCACCACACTGGAGTTGAATTTTTCGCCTCCATGCACTACACGATGCCCTACGGCATCAATTTCTTCCATGTTTTTGATGCAGCCATGTTTTTCGCTGGTGAGTACACCCAGAATATATTCTATAGCCAGTTGATGTTCAAGGACTTCACCTTCAAGAATTACTTTTTCTCCGTTTTGTTTGGTATGCTTAAGAAATGATCCTTTCATACCTATTTTTTCCACCCCTCCCGATCCAAGCACTTCTTTGCTTGTCATATCCAACAGTTTATACTTCACCGAAGAACTGCCGCAATTCAATACCAATATTTTCATAACTTACTTTCCTCCATTATTTTATAATATTTCCCATGTCGTCGTAGGTGTAAAACCCTTTTTTGGTACTTACCCCGAAATGTTTAGCACGATACATACGTAATAATATCGGTGAAGTTTTGTATTTCACATGTCCATACTCATCGTACAGGTTTTCAAGCAGTTTTACGATTTTCTCTATTCCAAGGCGGTCGGCTATACGAAATAATCCCTGTCGGTGACCAAATCCAACAGTCATGATGCGGTCAATATCTTCGGTATTTGAAATATTTTCCATCAGAATGGAACAGGCTTCGTTGAGTTGAATCAGGAAAAGACGGATGCTGACCAATCCGGCCGATTCGACAACAGGAACATACTGATAGTTGATAAGGCGGGCAAACTGACAGACTTTTTCATAGGTTGCATCCGATGTTTCGAGACCGCGTACTATTTCTATCATTTGCGAGTCTGGCACATTCGAGAGGAAATGCAGTCCGATACAGCGGCTTTTATTCTCAAGGTCTGAAGCCAGGTCCGAAACAATTACAGTAGTAACATTGGAGGCGATGATTGCCTGTGGCGACAGCACTTTTTCCAGATGACGGAATACCTCTTTGCGTTGCTCCACTCTTCGTTCTCCGGTCATATCGTTGTAGCGTATGGCTTCAATCACAAAATCACATCCGTGAAAGTCTTCATAATCCATTGTGCCGCTTATGCGTCCCATGATGGCTTTTTTCTCATTCTCGGTGAGACCCCATCCTTTTATCTGCCGGTCAAGTTTGGTCTCTATTCTCGCGTAAGCATTAGCTATTCTTTCTTCGGAGGGCTCCAGGAAAATGACTTCCATCCCATGCGATGCGGCTGCAGTGGCTATTACGCTGCCGTCCTTGCCACATCCCACCACGCCAATCCTCGAAAACAGGGTTTTCTTCTGATTGCGTTTGCTCAACCCATATCTTTCAATAGGCTCTCTAATTGGTTCTGACATTCTTGTTGGTTTTATTATTTTTTGAAAAAATTCAAATGTACAATTATATATAAAAATCCAAATTTAGTAAGTGTGGATTTTCAGAATACTATTTTTTCATTGCCAGATTGGCGGTAATTGTAATCATTCGGATAATATCTTCCACCGAGCATCCGCGCGACAGGTCGTTGATGGGTGCTGCAATTCCCTGCAGTACAGGGCCGATAGCCTGAGCTCCTGAAAACCGTTCCACCAGTTTGTAGCTGATGTTTCCGGCTTGCAAATCGGGGAATACAAGTACATTGGCTTTACCCGCTATGGCACTTCCCGGAGCTTTGCTCTGACCTACGGAGGGAACAATGGCTGCATCGGCCTGAAATTCTCCGTCAATTTGCAGATCGGGTGCCATTTCTTTGGCTATGCGGGTAGCTTCCACCACTTTATCCACCAGTTCATGCTGTGCGCTGCCTTTAGTCGAAAAACTCAACATGGCTACACGCGGTTCGAAACCACCCAGCGCTTTGGCTGTATCGGCTGTACTCACAGCTATTTGTGCCAGTTCATCAGCTGTTGGGTTGGGGTTTACAGCGCAGTCGGCAAATATGAGCAGCCCGTTTTCACCGTATTCGGGTTTGGGGGTGAACATGAGTAGTGCGCCGGATACAATTTTTATCCCGGGTTTTGTTTTGACTATCTGAAAAGCCGGTCGAAGCACATTGCCTGTTGTGTTGCGTGCTCCTGCAAGTTCTCCGTCGGCATCGCCGTTTTTTATCAACAGACAGGCCAGATAGAGTGGGTCTTTAGCAAGTGCAGCTGCTTCGTCGTAGGTCATCCCTTTCGATTTTCGGATTTCATACAGCAGGTTGGCGTATTTTTCCATATCGGGGTAAGTTTCCGGATCAATGAGTTGAGCTTCGCTGATATTTGTCAGGTTATTGTCAGCAGCTAATTGCTTGATTTCAATTTCATTGCCGATAAGTATGAGTTTTGCTGCTTTTTCTTTCAGAATAAAATCGGCAGCTTTCAGTGTGCGCAGTTCTGTTCCCTCGGGCAGTACAATTCGCTGTAAATTGTCCTTAGCCCGCTGCATGATATCTTCTAATAGTTTCATGGCTGAATATTTAAGTTTATAATAAGTTGGTGTATGGAAGTTTGAATATATCTGAAATTCAGTTGAATATGCTGAGTGTCAGGTAAGGAAATCCTGACAATTGCATAATTACAAAAGTACTATGTTTTTATTAAATTGCAATGTAGAGATTGCAATTTTTTGAAATTATTGTGCATTGTTATACGCAATATTAGTTGTATTTTTGGCGTCGTAGTTATTTTGCGTATTAACAAAAAAGAACCAAAGGAAAATGGTTCTGCTCAGCATAAATCCGGTAATTTTTTTATCCATGAAATCAAATATTCTTTTAAGTTTATGTTTACTTATTAGCCTGACATTGGTTTCACAAACCGTTCCGCAGGCAAGTACAGGTACTATTCGACATTTTGAACAATTCCCATCGAAGTATGTTGATGCCCGAAATGTAGATGTTTGGCTTCCACAGAATTACAATCCTAAAAAGAAATATGCCGTACTCTATATGCACGACGGACAGATGGTTTTCGACAAAACGATTACCTGGAACCATACTGCCTGGGAAGTGGACGAAGTTTTCGGAAAACTGATGGATGAAAAGAAAATACGCGATTGTATTGTGGTAGGAGTTTGGAATGTGGACGGCAAGCGTTCAGCCGATTACTATCCGCAAAAAGTACTCGACCTTATGCCGGAACCGACCCGCTGCGAGGTACTGGAAATGGTCGGAAATCCTCCCTGTGCAGATAATTACCTGAAATTTCTGGTCACAGAGCTGAAGCCATTTATTGACAAAAATTTCTCTACTCACAGAAATCCCAAAAACACCTTTGTGATGGGAAGCAGCCTTGGCGGACTGATTTCTGCGTATGCGCTGTGTGAATATCCCAACATTTTCGGGGGAGCAGGCTGCCTTTCCATTCATACGCCGATGATTGATCTGGATAAACTTAATGCCAATAATCCTGATGAGGACAATCCGGGTGCTCAGGCTTTCAGAGAATATCTGATGAAAAATCTCCCCAAAGCCAATTCCCGAAAAATATATTTTGACTATGGAAATAAAACAATCGACGTTTATTACGCACCATACCAGCACCGGGTGGATGAGGTGATGAAGAAAAAAGGGTACAACAACCAATACTGGATGACCCGATTTTACGAGGGCGATGATCATTCGGAAATTGCCTGGTCACGAAGGTTGCATGTTCCCGCTGTATTTTTATTGGGCAACTAAAAAATTATTATAATTGTGAAACACACATGTCCAAGTAAAATATTTTTGACACACACGGGTATGATTAAAAAACTCACAACAAATGATAGACGCTCAATATTCCCCCTTTAGGGGGTTAGGGGGCAGATATATAAATTATAAACAGATGAAAGACCACAGAATAGATCAATACATCGACCAATCGACAGAAACATTGCAACCGGTCATTATCCATATCCGCGAACTTATGCATTGGGCAGTGCCCGAAATTGTTGAAACCATCAAATGGAACAGTCCCTGTTTTATGGTCAACGGTAAAATCATAAGTGTGATACAGGCTTTCAAAAAACACGTCAATTTTGTGTTCCACAAAGCTCCCGAAACACCCGATACAGATACTTTTTTGGTGGATATTGGCGAAAGATCGAAAATGAAAGGGTTGAAGCAATTGACACAGGTGAGTGAAATGCCGGACGACGAAAGGATGATAGCATTTATCCGAAGTGCAGCCGGCTCAAACTAAAATATTTTTTATTATCTCAATATCCTTTTCCTGAAAATACCTGAAACATGAAAAATAAAAAACTATTAACCGGAGCCTGTGTGCTGTTAACCATGGTTTCCTGCAACCAACAAAAAAAAGTGAATATTTTGAAACAGACCGATTTTCCAAAGCCCCCGATGGCTGAAATTATTCCCGATACGTTTATCAATTTCGGGCAAACACGAGTGGACAATTACTACTGGATGAAGGATAAAAATAATCCGAAAGTGATTGATTACCTGAAAGCTGAAAATGCCTATACCGATACGGTGATGGCTTCAACCAAAGATCTTCAGAAAAAAATATACGACGAAATCATTGGTCGTATCAAGGAAGATGACCAGTCGTATCCGACCCTGTCTAATGGGTATTACTACTACACCCGTACCGAAAAAGGCAAGCAGTACCGCACCTATTGCCGTAAAAAAGGATCAGAAAAAGCGCCCGAAGAAATCATTTTTGATGTCAATAAGATGGCCGAAGGCAAACCTGCTTTTATGTTTGGCGGATACGATGTAAGTCCCGACAACCAACTTGCCGGATATTTTTACAACGAGACGGGTTCGTTTGCCGATTATATACTGAAAATCAAAGATCTGAAAACTGGAAAAGATATGGACTTCGCCGTGAAAGGTGCTTCCTCATTTGCCTGGGCCAACGACAATAAGACCTTGTTCTACAGTGTGATAGATCCGGTCACACTGAGGTCGAACCGCGTATTTCGTCAGGTGCTTGGCAATCCGAAAGCGGTGCTTATTTACGAAGAAAAGGATACCAAATTTTCCCTCGGTGTTACCGAAACTAAAACCCGGGATTTCATTTTTATCAACACCGGCAGTACGAATACCACCGAAGAACTATTTGTACCGGCCGACAAACCTGCCGAAGCATTTAAGATTTTTATGCCCCGGGTAAAGGATGTGGACTATTCTGTTTTTACACACAGGGACTACTTTTTCATTCGATATAAGGACAAGCAAAATCTGAACGGAAAACTCTACCAGGTGGCTCGAAAAGACTATGCCGACCGCAAAGCATGGAAAGAAATCATGCCACATGATAAAGATGTGCGCATCGAAAGTGTGGTGGTTCAGAAAGACTATCTCATCATCGAAACCCGCAAAAACGGACTGGCAAATCTTGAAATTCGTAATCTCAACAACGGGAAAAAAGAATTTATCACCTTCCCCGAACCAGTTTATACAGCCAATTCCAACGGAAACCCGGAGTACGATGCAGCCACTTTCCGCTATACATATACTTCACTCAACAGGCCTACAACCCTGTATGAATACAACTGCGAAACTGCCAAAACCGAAAAGCTGAAGCAACAGGAAATTCCATCCGGTTTCAATCCCGACGATTATAAGGTGGAAAGACTTTGGGCTACGGCTGCCGATGGAGCAAGTATCCCGATGGCTGTTGTTTACAAAAAAAATCTGAAGAAAAATGGCAAAAATCCCGCTTTGCTCTACTCTTACGGTAGTTATGGTATGAGTTCGGATGTATATTTCAGCAGCAGTTTTTACAGCCTGATCGACCGCGGGTTTGTATTTGGTATTGCCCAGATACGTGGCGGCAGTGATATGGGCGAACAATGGTACGAGGACGGTAAACTCCTGAAAAAGAAAAATACATTTACCGATTTTATTGCCTGCAGCGAAAAACTGATAGCCGATAAATACACTTCAGCCGACAAACTGGCCGCCATGGGAGGCAGTGCCGGGGGCTTGCTGATGGGTGCCGTGGCCAATATGCGACCCGATCTTTATCAGACCATCGTGGCTCAGGTGCCGTTTGTGGATGTGGTGACTACCATGCTCGACGAAACTCTTCCGCTCACCACCGGCGAGTACGAAGAATGGGGAAATCCGAACGAAGAAGATTATTTCCGCTACATGCTTTCGTATTCACCTTATGATAATGTAAAAGCACAGAATTATCCCAATATGCTCGTAACCGGTGGTATCAATGACTCTCAGGTTTTGTTTCACGAACCGAGTAAATACACTGCCAAACTTCGGGCACTGAAAACCGATGATAATCTGTTGATTTTGCACATGAATATGGACTCCGGACATGGCGGAGCTACCGGGCGATACGATGGAATAAAGGACACTGCCTTTGAACTGGCATTTATCCTAAACCGGGTAGGTATTAAAAAATAATAAACGACTAATTTGCCATCAGAAACGTCAGGTATCCATTCTCCTGACGTTTTTGTTTTTTTACTCTTAAAACTGCCATTTCATCAAAAACCGGAAATCCGTTTTTCGGTTTCCCTGAATTTCTTCATTGCTGCTGCTGATGGTCGTTCGGTCGTCGGCATACACAGTTTGGGCGAGTTTAAACATGAGTGACAGGCTCGAGTTGACTTCGTAACGCAGATTGAGGTAGTATCGTGTGCCTTGTCCGTAAGCCATGGGGATGGAAAATGCATACAGTACATCTTTTTCGTAGGTGTAGAAGCGGTTTTCGAAATTGAGAGCATCAAAAATATGCAAACGGATATCCAGACTCAATGGCAACCGCTCAAAACTGTAACTCACATCCTGTAAAGCCGAAAATCCATACGATGGTTTATTCACTCCATCGCTGTATCCGTTTGCATCCAGTTGATTTTTGAATTTGAAGCGTCCGAACGAATAATTCAGTTGGTAACGTGCCTGCCATTTGGGTTGGGTGAGTACAAGCGGCATAGTAGTCAGGGTATCTGTGAAATTATGTCCTTTTTCCTCATATTTTACCCGCCAAAACATGGCTACATTTCGTTTTGGGAAATAATCGGCCTGCAGGAGGAAATCATTCCCTATGGAAGGTGAATTGATGCCGAATTTCGGCCAGAAGAATCGATAACTATCCACATAAGCTGAAATCTTCCAGAATTTTACAGGACGGATTTCAGCACCGATATATAACCCGCTTTCGTTATTGACACGGGATGTTTCCGAAAATGTATTGGCAAAAAAAGTATCGTAATTTTTGGCAAAATAGCGGTGTAATGCCACCAGACTTACCCGCGATACGGGACTGAAATTCAGACCGTTGATAGTAGCCACGGCTGATTTTTCGGTCATGGCTGTTTCACCGAAAATATTCAATTTATGCCAGCGTATGCGGTAGTTGACACTTCCGGCTGTCTGGTTTTTACCCCTGAAGTAAAACCGGTTATAAATGGCTTCGTCGGGTTGCAGGTCATGATCGAGCCGGGTGTGCACCAGGGTGGCGCCCAACTGAAACCACGAATGGGTGAAACTCACGTTTCCACCCATGACCTGTTCGTTGACCGTTCCTTTTGTCAGCAAGTCGTTGGCTGTGCGGTGAAGTCCGTCGCGGATAATGGTCTGAAAATTACCGTTGGTGGTATCACCATCGAGCATTTTATTTGAATAAAAAGCCGTAAGTTCAGTTTTACCAAGTTTTAATGTTGCACCTGAACCTCTAAAAAAATTGGATTCGGCGGTAGAACTGTACTTTTTCAAACCTCCCGAACGTGGCGATACATTTAGAACGTAGGATGATTTACCCATCGAAAAATCGGTGCGAATTACCAGTCCCTGCCCAAAATTAACCCGGTAATCACCCAGCACCAGGGTTTTCAATTTTCCGAAATTTCTCAGTTCAACATGAGCCGAATAGAAATCATAACCTTTGTGCTCATTTCCCCACATCTGTTCACCGGCATCTTTTTCGGCAGTAATTCCGGCTTGTATGCGGTCTCGGTAATGAAAGCGGTATTTCAGAAACGTATAATACGGATCGCCCATGTATTTCCTGGCATTTTGAGCAGTTGATTGTTCGTCTTCTTCGGGCAGAAACCGGTAACCTTCCTTGGTCTCCAGTCCACGATCGAACCTCATCATGAGTTCATTTTTACCAAAACGGCGGATATCCCGCAGTCTGATTTTCCGGGTTTGACTTTCCCCTTCACCCACACTTACAAACGGAAGCATCCGGCGGATGTCGGTCATGTCCAATCCCTCAATCAGTTGCAACTCGTAGATTGTATTCAGCGGAGCACTTTTATAAATATAGTACAGGATGTTTTCGATCTGAGTATCGGACAGAAACTGTAGTTTTTCCAGTTCTTCCTTATTGGTTTTATTCAGATTAATTGGGTTCTCAGCGAGCGCCATAAGGTCTTCGTAGAGGCTTGTGAAGTCAATTTCTATTTCGGTATCTTCCGAAACCTGCTCGTAGATATCGGCTATGATCTGTTCGGTATTACCCGATGCATCTTGCGCCCGCAATCCGGATATAAGTAACCAGAGCAGAGAGATCAGCAGTATGATTCGTTGCGGTCTCATAATTGTTTCAGAACCGGTATTTCATACGTGCCATTGTGTTCAGTCCGAGTTGTGGGTGCAGCTCGCCGTTCAGGTCGAAATGCAGCTGACCGAGATGTAACCCGACACCGAAACAGGGAACCAGATAATCCATCCGGTAAGCACCCAGTTTCACAGTGAGTTGTTGGAGCATGGTGTACTCAAATCCGGTAGCAAGCCGGTAATTACTACTCACTTCCTTGTCAATTTGCGTGAGCCACGCCAGATTTTTTGCAAATTCGTAGTTGGTACCGATGCTGTAAATGGACGGTATTCTTTTTTCGGTTAAATCGGTTTTGATGTTTGTCTGAAATGGATTGAAAGCATGGAAACCTACGGTAAAATTTGGAAACAGGCGGGATGAAATTCCCATTTGGGGCAACAGTGCGCTTCGGTAGCGGTTTTCTTCGCCGCCCGAGAAATATGCACTGTAGTAGTTGAATTGGAGTCCCATTGAAAATTTATCGCTAAAGTTGCGCGCCAGTCCAATCCCTGCAATCATTTCATTGTAAAGCGAATAGCCAAAATAGGAAAAAGAAACCCCAACATTTACATATTTGGCATTGATTCCTGCCTGAGCACTTTTCCAGCTCATTTCCTTCACCATCGAATGATTTTCATACTGCATGGCCAGTTCCAGTTTGTCGATATGAGCCAGTGCGGCAGTATTCTGAAAAGCACTCCAGTCGTTCTGTACAGCTACAGATGCATTGGCTATGGAGGTAGACGAGGGAACAATCGGCGCTATCTGTGCGTTAATATTACCGATAGCAGGATATATAAGCAGAAAAATGTAGATAAATTTTTTCATCAATTACATTTATATGTTGTAAAACGGCGATTTACAGGGCTTAACTGAAATATCAATTATTTATATCAGGATAAAAGTAATTGTTTTTTCCAAAACATAGAAATAAATTTAAAAAATGTTTATTCTAAAAAAAATAATTTGGAATAAAAATTGTTATATACTTGTGGAACTTGCAAATAACGCTTATTTTTGCACCACAATATTGTATGCTAATAAAAATTAGTGAATTGAGACGATATCTGAAAATATTTATACTGCTCCTGATTACATTCTCCTCCGCTGGAGTCGTTGCCCAGGATGTTACTGTCACTAAGGATAAGTTTTCATATTCCACAATGATGGAAAAAGTAATCCTGAATGGAGATACACTTTTTGTGGACTATATCAGAGAGGTATATGTATTTCCGCCCATGGTTTTTACCAGCAAAAATCAGGAAAAATTCTACTGGCGAACGGTTCGGGATGTAAAAAAAGCACTTCCGTATGCCCGTATGGTTTCGTATGAAATCACCCAGGTGAACGCAGAATTATTGAAATTGCCGGGTGACAGGGAGCGTAAACAATACATCAGTCAGTACAAAAAAGAAGCCTTCCGAAAATACGAAAAAGAACTGCGAAACCTGACGGTAAATCAGGGAAAAATGCTGATGAAACTCATCGATCGCGAATACGAGGTGAATACCTACGAATTGGTAAAGGGTTATCTGGGTGCTGTACCTGCTTTTTTCTGGAATTCGGTGGCTGGATTATTTGGATCTACGCTCAGGCAGGATTATGACGGAAAGGACAAAGACCGGATAGTGGAGCGTGTGGTGATACTGGTGGATGCCGGTCAACTTTAACTGTAAATGTTCAGAAATATTTGTTTACCCGATATAAACCTTTGTTTGAAAAAGATATTAGTATGATTGGATTTTCCCTTAAACGATTTTTTGAAAAGAATTTCAGTATTTTCCAAAAACAGAAACAAATAAAAGATAAGAAATATCAAATTCGTGCCGATATCCGCGCCAAGAAACGGCAGCTATCCGAAGAGGAAAAAAAGGAAGCTGCCCGAATTGTATTTGAACGAATTGAAACGATGCTTGCCTTCCAAAAGGCGAAAGTCGTATTTCTTTACTGGTCTACCCCCTCGGAACTTCCCACTCACGAATACGTAAGAAAATGGAGCGAGAAAAAAATTATTTTGCTCCCCTCGGTTTCGGGTGATAAAATGCATATGCGCCGATATGTTTCGTCCAAAGAAATGCAGATGGGCGAAGGTAATATTCTGGAACCTACCACCGATATATACAAGGGACATTTTGATCTGGCCATTATTCCGGGCATCGCTTTTGACCGGGAACGGCACCGTATGGGACGCGGACGAGGCTACTACGATCGATTTCTCAATTCAAAAAGTATTACAACGTATGGTGTGGGATTTGATTTTCAGGTATTACGAAAGATTCCTGTTACCCGTCGGGATATGAAAGTTACCAGCGTGTTCAGTCCCAGCAAAACAATAGAGTAAACAGCCACTGGCTGAGGGATTTACAGGTCATCATCGGGTGTAAGTTCCTTTTCGTGCCGTCGGTAATAATACACCAATCCGAATTTTTTGCATTTCATCAGTTTGGCATACGGTTTTTCGTTCCGGTAATGCTCCTCTACCTGATTCCAAATATCCAGAATGATGGCATCTGCTTTTTTTCGCTGATTGACCAGTTCCTCCCAGTTGTGAGTGGTGGTGCTTTGATAGATGCGTTGAGTGGATTTATATTCCTTGAAAACCTCGAAATGAACCTGCACTTTTGCTATGGTGGGGTTGTATACAGGGGTTCCGCCATTCCTGATGCGCTCATTTTCACCGCTGATGATGTTTTTTCCCCATTCCTGAATGGCTGTTTCGGTGCTTAAATCCGGAACCTGATGAGTGTCGGGGTTCAGGTGATAATACAGTTTGTGCTCTTTTTTTATTTCCCCCCGTATGACCGAAAGATTGAACACCTGAATGAAATGTGAGATGTACATTCGGGCATTGTATAAAATCTGCTGATATTGTTTGTTGGCATTGACCTGACTTTCGAGAGTTTGCTTGTAGAGTTGCATTTGTTTCTCAAATACATTGAGAAATGTCTGAGCTTCATGAATGGCTTTGAAGGACACCACCTGCTTGTCGTAACTTTGCTTTTCGCCCATTTGTATGGCGGTGCGTAAAGCTCTTAGTCGGGCCTGATCGGTATTTGGCAAGCGGCGGTAGGGCATCTGGTTAGTTGAAAATAGTTAATTCCGGGCTGAAAGTTAGTTGTTTACAGGGGGTTATTTCGCACTAAATAACGTTTGTAAGCAAAAGTACATAATTTAATCTTTACGTGACATCAGTTTTTCTGAAAATCCTCTTAATTCGGATTTTTTAACGTCGGGTACTGAGACCTCT
Source organism: uncultured Paludibacter sp. (assembly GCA_937870645.1). Taxonomy (GTDB): domain Bacteria; phylum Bacteroidota; class Bacteroidia; order Bacteroidales; family Paludibacteraceae; genus UPXZ01. The sequence goes on from CALMZF010000041.1 coordinate 18,136, forward strand.
GCGAGTGATGCTACTGCTTTGGTGTAGTAGTAATCAATCGCTTCTTCGCAAATATCTTTGACTGATAGCCGGTTATAGAGTTCTGTCACTGCTTTAACTTTTTCGCAGGCATATTCCGGATTAATATTCTTTAACCAATAATTCAGCTCTTCAGCATCCTTTCCTTTGGCTTTTTTAAGGGCATGAATGAGTAGGTAAGTTTTTTTATTACACAGAATATCGCCTCCGATTTTTTTTCCGAAATTGGCTTCACTGCCATATACATCAAGCAGATCGTCCTTTAGCTGAAATGCAAGTCCGATATTGATGCCGAAGTCATAGAGTTTTCGGGCATCTTCTGCACCGGCACCGCCTATACGGGCACCTATCACGCAGCCGGCGGCAATCAGCACAGCCGTTTTCAGCCGGATCATTTCTATATATTCATCAGCCGTAACATTCTCACGATTCTCAAATTCCATGTCGTATTGCTGTCCTTCACATATTTCAGCAGCCGTTCTCGAAAAAAGATCGAGAATTTCCTTCAGTTTGTCAGCCGGTGATTGGGTCATCCATTTATAGGCTTCAATCTGCATCACATCGCCCGAAAGAATAGCTGTGTTATCGTTCCATTTTTTATGTACCGTTGGTTTTCCGCGTCGCATATCGGCACGATCCATGATATCGTCGTGCAGAAGGGTGAAATTGTGAAATATCTCCAGCCCGATGGCCGAATTCATGGCCAGCATGACGTTATCCGAATACAGATTGCAAGACATCAGAGTGACAGCAGGCCGTATCCTTTTACCACCGAGCGCAAGTACATATTTTATTGGCAGATAAAGCCCCGGAGGTTCTTTGTTCCAGTCTATATGTTCGATTTCCGAGTTAATCAGTTGAAGTGTTTCTTCGAAAGTGTACATGGCCTTAATTTTTTACATGATTAGGTAGGCAGTGAACGGAAATTAAAAGCTATCCTCAATGATATCGGTCATCACATCACGGATATCGATACCGGCTGCCCGCACTTGTTGAGGAATGAAACTGGTGGCAGTCATACCGGGTGTGGTGTTCACTTCCAGCAGGTTAATAATTTCTCCTTCGGAAATAATATAGTCCACCCGGATGATACCTTTGCAGCCCAGTATGTCGTAGATGGCTTCGGTCAGCGTTTTGATGCGTACTGACAAATTTTCGGAAATCCGGGCGGGAGTTATTTCTTCCGATTCGTTGTTGTATTTAGCTCCGAAATCAAAAAATTCGTTCTTTGGTACAATTTCAGTTACCGGGAAAACCGTTGTTTTTGATTTGGTTTTGTACATTCCGCAGGTAAATTCTTTGCCTGGGGTGAACGTTTCTATCAGCACCTCAATGCCTTCGCTGAATGCTTTTGCAATGGCAGGTTGTATTTGCACCGGTTCTTTTACTTTTGTTACACCAAAACTGCTGCCACCTACATTTGGTTTGATGAAGCAGGGTAGCCCGATTTTGTCAATCACCTCCAGGTCAGTTACAGTTTGTCCCTGACGAAGTAATATTGAATCGGCCACGCGGATACCAAATCCTTTCAGGTACTGATTGCAGGTAAATTTGCTGAAAGTCATGGCGGCAGCCAGTACTCCGCAGCAAGAATAGGGCATTTTTATCAAATCGAAATAGCCTTGCAGAATGCCGTTTTCGCCGGGTGTACCGTGGATGGTGATGTAGGCAAAATCAAACAGCACCTTTTCACCATTAAGTCTGAAACTGAAATCATTCTTATCAATCGGCAGCTTTTCGCTATCGCTGTATTCCACCTGCCAGGTAGTTCCCACCAGGGTGATGATGTAGCAATCGTATTTTTCTTTGTCAATAAAGGAATAAATACCAGCTGCACTTTTGAGCGACACTCCCAGTTCGGATGAGTCGCCTCCGGCTATGATTGCAATTTTTCTTTTCATATGTATAATAGCTTATTTTTCAAGTTGTTTGGCGTAATTTCTCCATTTTTCGGTCAGTTCCTGCATGTCGTCGGGCAATTCGCTTTCGAAAAACATTTCTTCACCACTTATGGGATGAACAAATCCCAGTGTTTTGGCGTGCAGCGCCTGTCGCGGACAGATATCAAAGCAGTTGCGCACAAATTGCTGATATTTGGCGGTTCGGTTTCCTTTCAGAATTTCGTGGCCGCCGTATCGCTCGTCGTTAAAGATGGTGTGACCAATGTGTTTCATGTGCACGCGTATCTGGTGTGTGCGACCGGTCTCCAGGCGGCATTCTACCAGTGTTACATA
>CALMZF010000042.1 GCA_937870645.1 uncultured Paludibacter sp.
TTGTGTCGGCCGATTTTGTGAAAAAATACATTGACATACTGGCCATGCACAATGTTAACAAATTTCACTGGCACCTGACCGAAGATCAGGGATGGCGCATTGAAATAAAGAAATATCCCCGACTGACTGAAATCGGTTCTGTTCGTAAAGAAACTGTCATCGGGCATAATACAGGCAAATTCGATGGAAAACCTCATGGTGGTTTTTATACTCAGGATCAAATCAAAGACATTGTGGCCTATGCTCAGTCACGTTACATTACCATTATTCCCGAAATTGATCTTCCCGGTCACATGCTGGCAGCACTGGCTGCTTATCCGGAGCTGGGATGTACCGGTGGCCCGTATGAAGTGGAAAGAACCTGGGGAGTTTTTGACGATGTACTCTGTGCCGGCAAGGAAAACACCTATACCTTTCTGGAAAATGTGCTGACCGAAGTAATGGCACTTTTCCCTTCAAAATACATCCATATCGGCGGTGACGAAAGTCCGAAAGTCCGCTGGGCAAAATGTCCTCACTGTCAGGCAAAAATTAAGGAACTCGGATTGAAAGATACCGACAAACACAAAAAGGAATTCTACCTGCAAAGCTATGTAACTGAACGAATTGAAAAATTCCTGAATAAAAACGGACGGAGCATTATCGGATGGGACGAAATTCTGGAAGGCGACCTCGCACCCAACGCCACAGTGATGTCGTGGCGCGGTATCGATGGCGGCATCGAAGCTGCTAAAATGGGTCACGATGTGATCATGACCCCCAACGATTATCTGTATTTTGATTACTACCAGACCTCGGATACGGAAAATGAGCCTATGGCCATCGGTGGATTTGTTCCGCTGGAGCGCGTTTATAACTACGAACCGCTGCCAGCTTCGTTAACTCCGGAGCAGAAGAAACATATTCTGGGTCCTCAGGCCAATATCTGGACAGAATACATCCCAAACAGTCAGCAGGTGGAATACATGCTGTTGCCACGACTGGCAGCCCTGTGCGAAGTGCAGTGGACACAGCCCGAAAAGAAAAATTATGCCAACTTCGTTCAGCGGCTGACTAAGCTGATAAAACTCTATGATCTGTATAATTTGAATTATGCTACCCATGTGTTTGATATTCAGGCTAAACTGACACCAAACCCACAAAAGGGAACCCTGAATGCAACATTGAATACGATTGACAAGGCACCCGTTTACTATACCCTCGACGGCACCGAACCTACCACTCAATCAACCCTTTATAAAGGAGTATTAAACCTCGGCCAGAGTGGCATCCTCAAGGCAAAAGCATTCCGGGAAAACGGCAAAAACAGCCGCACTTTCACCGAAAAGCTTACGCTAAGCAAATCGAGCCTGAAACCAGTCACCCTGCTCACCAAACCTGCCCGAAACTACGAATACACCGGAGCTCCGCTGCTCAACGACGGCCTCACCGGAAAAGGTACCAATTACAAAACGGGGAAATGGATAGGTTTTGCAGGAAATAACCTGGAAGCGGTGATTGACCTTCAGAAACCGATGGAAATTTCACAGGCCACCATTCACTGTTGTGTAGTAACCGGCGACTGGATACTTGATGCAGAGGAATTTACCATGGAAGTGTCGGATGATGGCAAAAATTTCACTCCCCTTGCCGGACTCAAAACAAATCCAACCGATCGTACCGAACACTGGAAAGGCGTAGTAACACACACCGTCGTTTTCAAACCCTTGCAAACACGCTATGTGAAGGTTACCGTGAAACCTTTCAGCAATTTCCCGCAGTGGCACGGCGCCGATGGCAAACCTTACCTTTTCGTGGATGAAATAAGCATTGATTAGTGATAAAAAAAATGAGACTGACATAAAATTTGAAAATAAGTCAGTCTCATTTTATTTTAACTATTGGTTAAATTCTATTTAAAACCGGCATCCGAATATCCTCATTATTTGAATACGAAAATACAACTTTGTACCATCACAATTTTCGATTACTTTTTCAAATACAAAAAATAAATCCCATGAAAGTTAACTTTATCATTAAGCTCTGAAAATCAATTTTTTTTGATTTAAATAAATCACATATAATGAAAAAATTACTTTTTCTGAACATAGTACTGCTGATCCTTTTATCCTGTAAGGAAAATGAAAAAGAAATCACTCTAAAATCAACAGAATTTCTCGAACTGAATGAAAAATTTGAGATTTATAATGGTTCAATACCTAACGGATGGAACGGCGACATTATGGTTGCCATGAGTGGAACTGTGCTTGCCGACAGGAGGAGTGTAGACGGTGGAGTAATGTGGGGTCCGCGTATTCCGCTACTGGGTGGCGCCGGAAGAATACTGGATGAAACCACAGGTGATATTTTGAAACTGGACCCCGGAGGTGCGGGAAAGAAACCGGAGAATTTCATGTACCGGAGCAAAGATAACGGCCAGACCTGGGTGAAAGAAGATATCGTTCGCCACCCCGACATCAATGGCTGGGTGCCAATCATTTCAGGATGCGAGGAAGGCATTACCTTACGACACGGAAAACATGCCGGAAGACTGCTTTTGCCTTCCAGAGTACTTATTGACTACAATGCATCGAATGATTCGCTGCTACCATATCATTACAGCAGTGCCAATTATTCTGACGATGGCGGAAAAACCTGGCATACAAGCGCACCATTTCCGGTAGCCGGAACTGGTGAAGGTGCACTGGTTGAATTATCTGACGGGACGATTTACTACAATTCGCGCAACCACAGCCGCGATGGGAACCGCGATATCGCATTGAGTTATGATGGAGGAGAAACCTGGCGGGATCATTACATAGACCCTACGCTACCGGATGGACCACCCCGTGTTTACGGGAATAAAGCAGGTCTTGTACGGTTGGAAATAGCGGATCATGATATTCTGATTTTCAGTATGACCGACAATCCGAATGGCCCGACGGCCATTCACAGTACGGCAGGCCGTATTAACATTACCGTTTGGGCAAGTTTTGACGGTGGTAAAACGTGGCCGGTCAAAAGACTTGTGAGCCCCAAAGGCGGTTATTCACATCTTGCAGCCGGACGTCCGGGTACTCCCAGTCAGGGTTTGATCTATCTAACTACTGAGGGACTTTTTGCACGCTTTAATTTAGACTGGGTTCTAAGCGGAAAAGACTGGCATGAATTTATTAAAAATTAAAAGTAATTATTCTGATTAATAACAATATAAAATCATCTCATTAAATAGATATACCGAATAAGATATGTTATCAGTAGATTTTTTTGTATTATCGAACTAACATTTTCACCTTTCATTCGGAGAATTAGAACCATTACAGAACATTTTAATTCATTCGAAATTGAATGGCGGGTTTTTCAAAATAAAACAGAAAAGTTCTGCTGAATGCTTATATTTTTCTTAATAAAAGTTCCACTTGCCCTTTCATTTCTCCACAATTGATTATTTTTGTAAAAAATAAAAAAATGGAACTCTACGAAATATTCCTGCAACACCCCGTAATATGCACCGACAGCCGCAATTGTCCGGCAGATTCCCTGTTTTTTGCGCTAAAGGGCGACAACTTCAATGCCAATGCGTATGCACTTTCGGCACTTGAAAAAGGATGTGCCTATGCTGTCATTGACGAAGAACAATATGCTGTGGATGAACGGTTTATACTCGTTGATAATGTGCTGGAAACACTTCAAAACCTGGCCCGCCACCACCGGCAGCAATTGGGCACAACCATCATTGGCATTACCGGCACCAACGGCAAAACCACCACAAAAGAACTGATAGCAGCCATTCTCAAACAGAAATTCAACACATTATTCACGCAGGGCAACCTCAATAATCATATCGGAGTGCCGCTTACCCTGCTGCAACTTACTTCAGAACACGAAATTGCCGTGGTAGAAATGGGTGCCAATCACCCGGGTGAAATAAAACAACTGGCTGAAATTGCACTGCCCGATTACGGCATCATTACCAACGTGGGTAAAGCGCATCTCGAAGGTTTCGGTTCATTCGAAGGAGTGATGAAAACCAAAGGCGAACTTTACCAGTTTATCAACAATAATAACGGCAAAATTTTTCTGAATACCGGCAATGCCTTTCTGATAACGATGTCAAAAAAAGCCGGATTCCTGAAACCGGACCGAATTCTGTCGTACGAACTGGGCAACGAGCTGAAAGGACATGTGGCTATCGGTAAGGTTCTGTCGTGTAATCCGCTGCTCCATCTCAAATGCAGAAATGCAGCGGGTGAATTTGAAAT
>CALMZF010000043.1 GCA_937870645.1 uncultured Paludibacter sp.
TCTCAGTTCAACGGTTTTCAAGACCGCCGCGATCGACCACTCTGCCATCTCTCCAATGACATTGCTTTTTCCAAAAGTGGTGCAAAGATAATGCTTTTTTTGTAACTGGAAAACTAAATGACGATTTTGTGGTAAAAATTTGAAACTATATTGTTTTCAGGTACTCTGTCACATTGTTTTCAATGCGGGCTGAAATAGCTTCAACATCTGCTTTTACAAATTGTTGTCCGGTGATGTGCTCGAAAAGTTCCATGTACCGTTCGCTTATTCCGCTTACTATTTCGGGAGTCATTTCAGGTATCTGCTGTCCGGCTTTACCCTGAAATCCATTGTCCATCAGCCACTCCCGTACAAATTCCTTTGAGAGTTGCTTCTGGGGTTCACCATTCGCAAATCGTTCTTCGTAGCCTTCGGCATAGAAGTAGCGGGAACTGTCGGGTGTATGAATTTCGTCCATCAGGTAGATTTTTCCATCGCGCTTGCCGAATTCATATTTGGTGTCAACGAGTATCAGTCCGCGTTCAGCAGCCATCTTGGTTCCCCTGTCAAATAATTCCAGGGTGTATTTTTCAAGCAAAGCATATTCTTCGGGTGTTGCCAAACCTTGTTTCAGGATTTCTTCTTTCGAGATATCCTCATCATGCAGTCCTTGTTCGGCTTTGGTGGTAGGAGTAACGATTGGTGTGGAGAATTTCTCGTTTTCACGCATACCTTCCGGAATTTTTACTCCGCAAATTTCACGTATTCCACTTTTGTAAGCTCTCCAGGCACTTCCGCAAAGATAACCACGAACAATCATTTCTACCGGAAACCCCTCACAGCGAAGTCCCACAGTAACCATTGGGTCGGGTGTGGCAAGTTTCCAGTTGGGAACAATATCAGCGGTAGCATCCAGGAATTTAGCTGCTATCTGGTTCAGCATTTGTCCTTTGTAAGGTATTCCTTCGGGCAATACCACATCGAATGCAGATATACGGTCGGTGGCAACCATAACCAATAAGTCGTTCTTTACGGTGTACACATCACGTACTTTGCCGTGATAAACGTTTGTTTGTCCATCGAAATGGAAATCGGTTTTAGTTAGTGCGTTCATAATGAAATATCTGCCCCCTAACCCCCTAAAGGGGGAATTGTGAGCTTTAATTGAATAGTTATAAATTTATCATTAAATTATTTATCTTTTTCCCCTTTAGGGGTAAGGGGCCTCCTCTTCTCATATGCCTCCACTATCCGTTGCACCAGTTTATGACGAACAATATCCCCTTTGTCAAATTCAACCTTAGCTATTCCTTTGGTATTTTTCAAAACTTCCAGGGCATCAATCAAACCTGATTTTTGTGCGTAAGGCAGGTCAATCTGAGTGGTATCACCGGTAACTATTATCTTGGTATTCAGTCCCATGCGCGTAAGAAACATCTTTATCTGCATCGTGGTCGAATTTTGTGCTTCGTCCAGTATGACCACAGCATCGCTCAGCGTACGACCACGCATAAATGCCAGCGGAGCTATCTGAATGGTGCCGTTTTCCATGTATTCTCTGAGTTTGGCAGCCGGCAGCATATCCTGCAGCGCATCGTACAAAGGTTGAAGATAAGGGTCGATTTTTTCTTTCATATCACCCGGCAGAAAACCGAGCTTTTCACCTGCTTCCACTGCCGGCCGACTGAGAATAATCTTTTTTATTTCCCTGTTTTTAAGTGAACGAACCGCTAACGCTATAGCTGTGTAAGTTTTTCCGGATCCGGCAGGTCCGATGGCAAAAAGCAAATCATTGGTTTCAAAATCTTTCACCAGTTTTTGCTGATTGGCAGTGCGAGCCATGATGGACTTTCCATTGACACCATGTAAAATCAGATTGTCGAAACTTATTTCGTTCGGTTGGTTTCCTTTTACGATTTCAATAATGTTCTCCTCTGTCAACAAATTGTTATTCAAAGCATAAGCCTCCACTTTTTCGAGATTTTCAGTGAGGTTACGAACTTCAATCTCGTTACCATAAATTTTTATAACATGACCCCTTGCAACAATATGCAGGTTCGGGTGTAAATGACGCAATATTTTCATATTCGAATTATTTACACCATAAAATACGGTGGTGTCGGTATGCTCCGATAATGTAAAGACCGAAACTTCCTCAACTCCTCCCGGTAAGGAAGTTTCTATCTTAGAAACCATATCATCTGTTTTTTCCATTTCACTTAAATAAGCCTCCCCTTTGCGAAGGTTTGGAAAGGCTGTTAATAGGCAAACAACGGATAATTAGCCATTGTTTTGTTCACTCTTTCTTTTATTGATTTTATTACTTCTTCGTTATCAATGTTTGAAAGAACGGTTTCAATCATTTCGGCAATTTCTTCCATCAGTGGTTCTTTTGCTCCCCGGGTTGTGATGGCAGGAGTTCCCAGCCGGATACCGGATGTCTGGAATGCTGAGCGACTGTCGAAGGGAACCATGTTTTTATTGCAGGTAATATCGGCTTCCACTAATACTTTTTCTGCAATTTTTCCTGTCAATTCAGGATATTTGGAACGCAAATCTACCAGCATGGAATGATTGTCCGTTCCGCCCGAAACAATTTTGAAACCTCTTTTGATCAGAGCGTTTGCCAGTGCTTTTGCGTTTTTCTGAACCTGTGTCTGATATTCTTTGAATTCAGGTTGCAGACATTCGCCAAAAGAAACTGCTTTAGCAGCAATGACATGTTCCAGCGGTCCGCCCTGAGTGCCGGGAAATACGGCAGAATCCAGCAGTGCCGACATCATTTTCAGTTCGCCTTTCGGAGTTGTTTTTCCCCACGGATTTGGAAAATCCTTACCCATCATAATAATACCTCCACGAGGTCCACGAAGGGTTTTGTGTGTTGTTGACGTTACAATGTGAGCATATTTTACCGGATTGTCGAGCAGTCCGGCGGCAATCAGCCCTGCGGGATGTGCCATATCTATCATCAGTATGGCTCCCACTTTATCAGCAATCTCGCGCATGCGCTTGTAGTCCCACTCGCGTGAATAAGCCGAGCCGCCGCCGACAATAAGTTTGGGTTGTTCGCGCAATGCCACTTCTTCCATCTGATCGTAATCGACCCGTCCGGTTTCTTCATTCAGGTTGTATTCGCACGGATGATAAAGAATGCCGGAGCTGTTTACAGGCGAACCGTGTGACAGGTGACCGCCGTGAGCCAGGTTTAATCCCATAAACTTGTCACCGGGATTTAGGCAGGCCAGAAATACAGCAGCATTGGCCTGAGCACCCGAGTGAGGTTGCACATTAGCCCATTCGGCTCCGAAAAGTTCTTTCAGGCGGTCAATGGCAAGCTGTTCGCTCTCGTCCACCACTTCGCAACCGCCATAGTAGCGTTTGCCGGGATAGCCTTCGGCGTATTTGTTGGTAAGTACGGAGCCCATGGCTTCCATTACCTGTTCACTCACGAAGTTTTCGGATGCAATAAGTTCTATTCCTTTCAACTGGCGCTGTTTTTCGCGCTCTATAATGTCAAAAATTTTAGTGTCTCTAACCATGATTAAAATGATTTGTATGTTAATTATTTATTAATTATTTTTTTTTGAAATATGAGGATGTTTTTTCCTTGTCTACTGAAAATCAATTGATTTTCAATTACTTTTAGATTTGATTTATCTTTTAATGTATTGAAATATTCTTCTTCAAAATTAGCTGTTTCTGCGCAAAACATTTTTGTAGAACCAAGATTGCTTATTTCAATGGTATTATCAATTAATTTATAGCCACCAAAATACCGGTTACATCCACCATTCCCATTTACCTGATGATTGGATGTGTTGAAAGTCAATGTTATTTCAACATTTTCACCCGTCAGGTTTTTCCCGTTCAATTCAGTTAATTTCCACTGATTATTTAACATCAGATTCTTTTGACTTTGACAACCAACCAGAATTGCAACAATTGAGAATAAAATTACTTTTTTCATGGAATTATACATTAATTTGGTGAAAATGTTACCGGGAAAACAAAAAAGCAATTTACATTTTTCACATTCGCTTTCCAAGGTTCAAATATAGGTCAATTTAAAAATTATCATTCCAATTTTTATAAACTAACAACAATTTATTCATGACTTTATGTTTTAATAATCAAGTCAATCAAAAACAATCAAAGTTTCTTTTTCCTCACCGTCCACCCGAATCTTCCAATTTCTTCACCCAATTTATGATAATGTCCATGAGAATAAGCAATCAGTTTGGCTTTTTCAAGATCGAAAGTATCAGACTTTTGGTCAATGTATCTTGTATCAGCCTGAACATTTATCACTTCTGAAATAAACATATCGTGTGAGCCAAGTGGGATGATTTCCTTTACCCTGCATTCAATACAGAGGGGTGATTCTTTGATAAGCGGGGCGTTTACCATTTCTCCTTTCACCGGCGTCAGTTTCATTTCCATGAATTTATTGACATTTTTCCCGCTTTTCACACCGCACCAGTCGGTTGCATAGGCAAGTTCTTCGTTGGTCAGGTTAATAACGAATTCACCCGTTCGTTTGATTATTTCATATGAATGTCTTTCGGGTCGAACAGAAATGTAGCACATGGGCGGATTGGTGCAAATTGTACCTACCCAGCTCACTGTTAGAATATTATACTCTTCTTCCGTCTCGCCACACGATATCATCACTGCCGGAAGGGGATAAATCATCGTGCCGGGCTTCCAGGAAACAAAAGACTTGTCCTGCCCCCCAACCCTCCCGAAACAAGTTTCCCGATAAATCGGGACAGGCAGGGACAGGCTCTGAAGGGGGAGTTTTATAGAGCTAAAATCATTATTTTTAGTGTTCAGAATATTGTTTTTTTTCATCAGATAAATATATTGTAAGTAACGCTATTTTCAGAAAAACACTTTTATTCCCCCTTTAGGGGGTTAGGGGGCCGTTTTCTTTCCCTATCTTATTCTCACATCCTCCAGTTTTACTTCCCTTTCGCAGTAATGGCATCTCAGGCGGGTGTAATTTTCTTCGGTCATTACATGAAACCAGGTGTGAACCGGCTGGTGATTGGTGATGCAGGCCGGATTTTGACATTGTACAATATCGCGCACTTCTTCGGGAAGTCTGAGTGGTCGTTTTTCAACCACTTCAAATTCGCGTATAATATTCACTTTAGCATTGGGAGCAATGAGCGCTATTTTACTGGCTTCGTTATCTTCCAGAAAACGGTCTGATATTTTAATAATTCCCTTTTTTACTATTTTATCGCTATTGAGATTGTTCCCTACGGTAATCATATTCGTACAATTCCCAAGATCCAGGATATTGAAAACCTGAAATAACTTATCGGAGGGTATATGGTCTATTACTGTGCCGTTGCGCAGGGCGGCTACCTGCATTTTTTTTGATTCCATGTCCACTGGTTATTGAAATAAGACTTTACTTATAATTGCTTCTCTCACAAAAAGTCCGTTTTGAGCCTGTTGAAAATAGTAAGCTTTCGGATTGCTGTCAACATCCGGATCTATTTCGTTGACACGGGGCAGCGGATGCAGAATTTTCAGATTTGGTTTGGTATCGGCAAGCATATCGTTTTTTAGCGTGTATACATTTTTCACCTTTTCAAATTCAATTAAATCCAGAAACCGTTCTTTTTGTACACGTGTAATGTACAGGATATCAGCATCGTTGAAGTTGTCGGTCAGTTCGGTTGATTCCGAAAATGGAATATTATGGCTTTTGCAGAAAACTTTGTATTCATCCGGCATTTTCAATTCTTCGGGAGCAATAAATTTGAAGGTAGGATGAAAATGTGACATGGCCATGATGAGAGAATGCACCGTGCGCCCATATTTGAGGTCACCTACCAGGCAGATATTAAGATTTTCGAGTGTG
>CALMZF010000044.1 GCA_937870645.1 uncultured Paludibacter sp.
AGGCATGGAAGAAAAAGTACCTTTGAAACGCCTGGGTCAACCCGAAGAAATTGCTTCAGCTTATCTTTTCCTGGCAAGCGACGAAGCAGCATACATCAACGGAACAGTTTTGAGTGTTGATGGCGGTATAACTATTTAATAATCTACTTATGGCAACATCTGCTCAGGTAATTGGTGCGTCGATACTTTTTGCCGTTTACGGAATTTTTATTCTGTATTTTGTGGTAAAAGGTTCGCGCGGCACAAAAAGTATCAACGACTATGCAGTCGGCAGTTTTACATTTTCGCCGGTATTCGTAGCGCTTTCGCTGGCTGCAGCTATGACCAGCGCGGCTACATTCGTCATAAATCCCGGATTGATAGCCACTTACGGTTTGAGCGGTTATTTGTCATTTGGTATTGTATTTCCTGTTGCATCCATGGTGTCGCTGGTTGTGCTGACTAAGAGTTTCCGAAAATACGGTCAATCGATGAGCGCAGTTTCACTTTCGAGCTGGATTGGAAAACGCTACGAAAGCAAAGGATACGCACTTTTTATTGCTTTCCTCACATTTCTGCTCATTACTTTTATTGTGCTCATACTCGTTGCACTCGTTAAGGTAATTTCGCAGGCACTCAACGCTGATCAAATTCTGGTTTTAGGTTTACTGATAGCGTTTGTATTTGGATATATGATGTTTGGCGGTGCCAATTCAATGGTTTACACCAATACCATTCAGGCATTTATTATGGTTCTGGTGGCAATTATTCTGATAGGATCCGGCATTCAGTTTTTCAAAGATGGTTTCGGAGCTTTTTTTGAAAAGTTACGATTAATTGACCCTGTCCTTGTTAAACCTACCAATCCGCAAAGTCCGCTGTTTCGCGATTTATTCGAAATTATATTTGTGCAGATGATAGTAGGAGCCGCCGTTGTTTGCCAGCCGCATATCATTACAAAATCACTTTTGCTGAAAAAAGAAAGCGATGTGAACAAATTTCTTGTAGTAGCTGTAATTGTTCAAATGCTTTTCTACTCTGTAGTGGTGGCCGGATTGTATGCAAGGCTCAAATTCCCCGATTTAACTCAAAACGGTGCTCATCTGAATGTTGACAGCATCATTTCGGCCTACGTAATTGAGGTTTTTTCAGGTGGATTTGCTTCACTCCTGGTAGGTTTGCTTGTCATTCTGGGGCTGATCAGTGCCGGATTTTCCACCATCGAAGGGCTCATCCAATCGCTGAGTACCACTATCACCACCGACATCATTAAGCCCTTGTTTGGGAAAAACATCAACGAAAATAACTACGTAAAAGTTAACCGGTTAGTAATTCTGTTTTTAGCAATAATTTCATTCTTTGTGGCACGAGATCAGATTATACAGCCAAATTTAAGTGTGGCTATTTTTGCTCAAAACGGCGTTTACGCCTATTTTTCCATTTTATTTGTACCCATTGTGTTTGGTATATTTCTGAAAAATGTAAATTTCATTACCGCTTTCTCAGGCTCGCTCACGGCTTTGATTGTGTACTACTCGGTGTATTATTTGTTTCCGGCCTTACTGAAATCAGGCGCTGCCGATTTTGGTTTTTTTAATCATTACTTTACCGGCAACGTACAAAATCCGGCAGTTGCAGCCTCAATAGCAATCCTCATGTCATTTGTAGTTGGATTTTTAGTACATTTGACAAAAAAGAAAAAATTAGCTGCGAATAATTTACAATAAACAGTATGAATAACTTTAAAGATTTATATAAAAGAAAACTCATTCCGCTGGATAAAATGCCCGATTTGCTTCAAAGCGATACGGATGTGATAGTAGCACAGTGTGCTTCGGAGCCGCAGGGTTGCATGTCGGTATTTCATCTGGCCAAAGACCGGGTGAGAGATGTAAAGGTTTTCTCGGTGCTGACCCTCAAGCCGTATGATTTTTACATGAAACCGGAGATGAAAGGACATTTCGAACTGTGCAGCTGGTTTCATGCACCGGGTTCACGGAAGGCGCTGAAAGAAAAAACCGGAACGGTAACCTATGTGCCCAATATGCTTCACAGGGCGGCTTCCGACCGCATGAAAGTGCGCCGTCCGCACATGTTTGTAGGCACGTGTACTCCTCCCGACGAAAAAGGTTTTGTTTCGCTTTCGCTGGGACTTACTTACGAAAAAGACATACTGGAAGTGGCCGAAATTTCGGTACTCGAAGTGAATGACCAACTGCCCCGCACGTTGGGCGACACACAGGTTCACATTTCGGATGTGTCTTATTTTGTGGAATACTCCCAAATGCCGCCTACATTGCCCGAACCTGCACCCGATGCAGTAGCAATGGCTATCGGGAAGAATATAGCCGACTTAGTAGATGACGGATCGACCATCCAACTCGGAATTGGCGAAATTCCCAATGCAGCTGCATTAATGCTGAAAGACAAAAAAGACCTGGGAGTTCATACCGAAATGATGGTGGACAGCATGATGGAACTGTATGAAATGGGGGTAATTACCAACAAAGCCAAGAGTATTCACAAAGGCAAATTCATTTGTACATTTGCCATGGGAAGCGAGAAACTCTACAAATGGCTCGATAATAATCAGGCAGTGGAATTTTTACGTGGCAGTTACGTAAATGATCCTTGTTTTATGCGTCAAAACTCCAAAATGGTTTCAATCAACACCTGTATTATGATTGATTTTACCGGGCAGGTAGCGAGTGAAAGCATCGGTATAGAACAATATTCAGGTACAGGAGGTCAGAGTGATACGGCTGTAGGTGCTACTGAAGGTCTGGATGGAAAAGGAAAGTCAATCATTGCCTGCCGTTCGACTGCTAAAAGAGATACTGTTTCGACTATCGTACCGGTACTGCCTGCAGGGACAGGCGTAACATTACACCGCAGCAATACCGACTGGGTTGTAACTGAGTTTGGAAGTGTCCGCCTGACCGGGCGGACCGTTCGTGAGCGTACCGAAATGCTTATTTCAGTAGCACATCCCGATTTCAGGGAAGAACTCAGAAAGCAAGCCGAAGAAATGGGTTATTTGTAGAAAAGCCCCCCGGCCCCCTGAAGGGGGAGTAGAGTGTGAGGCAATCTTACATTTTCTGGAATAAGAAAGTTTATTTTTCAAATTAAATAAATATTTAAGTTTTACACAACGCTCTATTAACTTTACCTTCAGAGAGTTAGGGTGGGCAGATATATTTTCAAGATGTTACCAATAAAAATAGTATCCACAGGACTTTACGCTCCGGGTGAGCCGATAAGCAACGAAGAGTTGAAAAAACTCGCCGGAATTGAGTTCGACGAAGAAAAAATAGAAGGAAAAATCGGAATCAAGCATCGCCACATTGCCCATTTCAGGGGATTGGAGGAAACAACTGCCGATTTTGTAACTCACGCAGCTGAAAATGCTTTGAAAAATGCCGGATTATCTGCCGACGAACTTGGATTAATCATCGTGGCCACCGATACTCCGGAGTACGTTACGCCGGCTACAGCTATTATCGTGCAGGGACGTTTGCAGAAAGGGGAAAATTGGTGCATGAGTTTCGATGTTTCAGCATCATGTGCCAGTTTCACGATGGCATTTGACACGGCAGCGCGCATTCTGGCTACCAATCCGAAAATCAATTACGCACTGATTACCGGTGTGTATAATATGCCTGCTTTTATTCGTCCGGGCGATAAATTTTCTTATCCGATTTTTGCCGATGGGGCTGCGTCGTTTATTTTAACTAAAGATGAAAATGGTTCTTCTGGTTATATTGGAAATCAGATGCTCACCGACGGAACTCAATTTGATTATATCGGAATTTATGCCGGAGGTTCGAAAATGCCGGTTACAAATGAAATTTTGCAGGAAGAAAAAAACGGATTACTGAGTTTGAAGCCGTTGCCGGGCGACCGAAATGTGCGGCTGTGGCCTATGGTAGTTGAAAAACTGCTTAAAGAATACAACACCAACGCCGATGAAATTGATCATTACATTTTTACTCAAATCAATCGTTCGGTAATCCTGAAAGTAATGGCCGAAATCAATCAGCCCGAAGAAAAGGCGATGATGGTGATGGATCGGTACGGGTACACGGGTTCGGCTTGTGTTCCGATGGCTTTTCACGAAGGAGTAAAATCCGGCAAAATCAAACGGGGCGATAAAGTGCTTTTTATGGCATCCGGTGCAGGTTTGTCGGTAGGTAGCAATCTGGTGGTGTATTGAAATAGTGCCAATCCCCCTAACCCCCTGAAGGGGGGATTTTGGTGGCTTTTGGGAAAATTGTAAAAAAATAAATATAAATCAAACAGAATAAAACTATTAAAATTCCCCCTTCAGGGGGTTAGGGGGCATATATTTATGACAAACGTAGGAATTGTAGGAACGGGAATTTATATTCCTGAAAAAAGAATGACTGCTGCCGATATTTCGGTTGCTACCAACGGTGTGTGGAGCGAAACGGCAGTGATAGAAAAACTCGGAATAGTGGAAAAACCGGTGCCGGGTACTGAAGACGGTACCCAGGAAATGGGAGTTCGGGCAGCACTGGATTGCCTGAAAAATACCGGAATTGACCCGCTGGAAATAGATTTGATACTTTGCATTGGCGAAGAATGGAAGGAATTTCCATTGACCACTTCCGGAATTTACATTCAGTATAAAATAGGTGCCGAAAATGCGTGGGCGCTTGATATTCAGCAACGCTGCTGTACCACTGTGGCAGCAATGAAAATAGCCAAAGACATGATTATAGCCGACGAAACCCTGCATACAGTTATGATTGTGGGTGGTTACCGAAACGGCGATTTCATTGATTTTGAAGACAGTGCAGTTTCATTCATGTACAACCTTTCGGCCGGTGCCGGAGCCATGATTGTAAAGCGGAACTATAACAAAAACCTGATTTTAGGAACCCACATAGTGACCGACGGTTCGCTGGCACGGGCTGCCGGTGTAAAATATGGCGGAACAGAAAATCCGATAAATACCGAAAATCATCATCTGGCTTACAAATCATTAAAAGTTTTTGATGAAAAATTCATGAAAGACCGGTTGAATGAAGTTTCTATGAAAAACTGGTTTTATTGCATTGATAAAGCATTTGAAAAATCAAATATCCGAAAAAACGAGTTAGGTTTCCTTTGTTGTCTCCATTTCAAGAAGAGTATGTTCGATTACATGCTCACAGAGCTCGGACTTACATCAGACCAAAGCATCTATTTAGATAAATACGGTCATATGGGACAAATTGACCAGATTTTAATTCTACATTTGGCTCAGCAACAGGGAAAACTTAAAGATGGTACAATTATTTCAATGATTGCGGCTGGAATTGGCTACGCCTGGGGAGCCAATGTAATCCGGTGGGGATAAAAATCAACGAATAAATATAAACATCTAATAGTCTTATAATCAATTAATAATATCATATATTTGAAATTACAATACATTAGTCAACCCCTTTTATTTTTATATTTCAACATTAATCAATTTTAGAATTCACAAATTTGTAATAACAATTAAAAATTTATTTATCATGAAAAAATTATTTTTTATTTTGATCTCAGTTGCATTGGTTTTCAGCGCATGTAAAAAAAGTGAAGAAACAGAGGTATATGACCCAGCAACAGACGGTTTGATTGGTAACTGGCTTTCAAAAGGCGCAGATGTTGCCCCTCTTTTGAAGACCTATTTTGCCATTGACTCCATTACAGCTATGTTTAAGGCTGATAATACGTATCTGGTTAAGTCCTATTCTAAAGGAGCTGCCACCACTTATTCAGGCACTTATCTGCAAACAAAACCTGCTACAGGTACAATCTGGACCATTAAATTAAACCAAAGTACACCTACAGCAGTAACCAGTGAAGGTATTTTTGAAGTTGCTGGTACAAGTCCAAATTTCACACTGAAATATGAAGTTGTACAAACGGAACCAAGTATTGGTGCAACTCCTCCAACAATAACAGCCGGATTTGGCAGCAGCAACGGTGGAGCTTTGTTACAAATGAATGTTCAAAAATTCGTTATTGTAAAATAATTTGTTTGTCTTTAAAAATCAGGGTGTATTGAAAATATATCCTGATTTTTCTTTTATTGATTTGATAATCCAATTTAATTAAATAAAAATGAAAAAGATAATTGGCTCATTGATATTATTTTTAATTACTACAACAGTTGCTTTTTCACAATTACCTACTAATCAATATTTCTCAAAGGAAATTCCGGATAAAGCTAACAAAGAATTTCAGTTTCTCGGGTTCTTTATTAATCAGGCTGTTACTTCAAATATTTATCCCGAAAATGATTTTTTGAAAGGCCAGGTAGTAGGACGATTGTTTGGTGGCAATACATCAAAAACGAGTAATTCACACACGAGTGCGTATGTGGAACAACGGTTTTTGCCTTTCTTCATTTACACTCCTAATTTATTCAACGGGAAAGCCACACTGCGTGCCTCTTTTGAACTGGACTGGACCTGGGGTGATGTAGCTTATGGAGTGGGTGGAAATTTTGGAGGTGGATTCTCGGCCGATCAGGTAAACCTGCAAACCCAAAATCTGGAGTTGGAATTAAATCCAACAAAAGGGTTATACGTGAACTTAGGTTTGCAACGGATATTCGACACACCCTACAATCCCTATAGAACTTTATTCGATAAGATGACCTACACCGGTTATCGTTTAGCCTATTTCGGCACCGACGGTGTAGGTGTTTCTGTACGTAAAGACTGGGACTTCGCACGGATGAAAGGCGGATATTACAAACTATATGAAAATTACGTGCACTTAAATGACGACGTGACGTTGATGGAACTTAACGGGGAAAAAGATGTGAGCCGCACTTGGAAAATTGGTGGTTCAGCGTATTATATGCGCGATCGGGCAAATGGTGCAGGAGGTGTTTCTATTCTCAGTCAGGGATTTAACAGTTTGCTGGCCAGCCACAACGGGGTATACAGATTCAACTATGGAGGTGCAAAATACCGTGGCGATGTAGGTTGGATTGGTACATACTTTAGCCGCAATGCAGATCAATGGCTCGATCCGTGGACATTGACCGGATTTGTGAATGTAAATATAGGTCGAGCAGATACACTTAAGAATCAACTGATTTCCGACAAAGAATGGACCAAAGCAACTGATATTCTTGGTTTTGCAGCCAACGTGAGAGGTTCGTACCGCTACGGACAAACTCAGAATGACAACGTTTCGCTGGATATTATGTATTCATCGGGCGATGCTAACGGATTGAAAGATGGAAAATACAACGGCGTAATTACCGGAAATCAGTGGGGTGCCCCGGGTGCAATTTTTATCAGTTCGGGTGCTTACCTGCTCATGCCGCACGGAAATGTAGTTAACCGCTTTACGCCCGCTATTATGGACATTTCCAATATGGGATATGGCATGACTTCGGCCACACTCAATGCTTCGCATGGATTTATTCCCAATAAACTAAATGCAAAGATTGGAACTGCAGCAGCTATCAGCAATGTACAACCTCTGGGTGGAGGTTCACTGATTGGGGCTGAAGTGAACGGCAATATTCAATACAATTTCGGGCCCTTCATGAGTTTGGAACTCCATGGTGCCTATTTGATGCTCGGAGATTTCTACGACAGCAAACAAAGCGCCTACGGAAGTCCGGTAAACGGGAATATTGACGGACGACCTGTTAATCCATGGACTGCTTTTATGGTGTTTAAATGGTTACTATTCTAACAATATTAATTTACGATTATGAGAAAAAAAATCATTTATATATTGATTGCGGCAATTTCAACGGTATTAAGCAGTTGCAGCACACCATACCACTCCATCACCAACATAAAAAGTTTTGATGAAATGCAATATAAGTATCCCGTAAAAAAAATTCACTTACCTGTTTCGGGATTTGATATTGCTTACACCGACGAAGGGAAAGGTGAAAATACCATTATTTTTATTCACGGCCTGGGAAGTTACCTGCGTGCCTGGGAAAAAAACATTGGTGAATTGAGTAAAACCAACCGTTGTATTGCTATTGATTTGCCCGGTTACGGAAAATCGAGCAAACAGCCTCATAGCGGTATGATGACATTCTATGCCGGTATTGTCAATGAATTAGTCACTGAATTAAAGTTGCAAAAGGTTCTCATTGCCGGACATTCCATGGGTGGACAGATAGCAATGACCACCGCACTGGTTTATCCTGAAGTAGTTAAAGGATTAATTCTAGCGGCACCGGCAGGTTTTGAGCCATTTACAAAAGGACAAAAACAGTGGTTTAAGGAAGTTATGACATTGGATGGCGTGCGTCTGACAACACCGGAAGCAATCCAAAACAACCTGGCTACTAATTTTTACCGGGTACCCAAAGATGCCGATTTTATGATTACCGACCGTATTGCCATGCGTAGTGCAAGTGATTTCAAAGCTTATTGTTATGCTGTTGTACAATCAGTACATGGTATGGTTGACAATCCGGTGTTGGATTATCTGCTGGATATCAAGGTGCCGACACTTATTCTTTTTGGTGAAAATGACAATCTGATTCCTAACCGCTACCTAAATCCGGGTCGTACAATCGAAATTGCCAAAAACGGAGCCTCAAAAATTCCGAACAATAAATTGGTGATGATTCCCCGTTGTGGTCATTTTCTGATGTTCGAAAAACCTGAAATTTTCAATTCTGAAACATTAAAGTTTCTTGATTCTGTAAAATAAGTTTTCATGATGAAATGAGAAAGAGAAAACGGAATCAATTCTGTTTTCTCTTTCTTTTTTGTATTTTTATGGCTTAAATCAAATTCTATAATTGAGATGCGAAAAAAACTGAATACATTTTATCTGTTTTCTAATACTCTTTATCCGCATGAATTGGAGTACTTACTTTCAATACAGAGTTTTAATAAACCTGTTAATCTAAACATCCTTAAACAAATATATATCAATTCTACTTCGTCACAAATGCCTAAATCATTTGATACCGAAGAAGACAAAAGGACCTACAACTATCTGAAAACCTGGATTACAGATACATTGGCAAAAATAGATGTTGATTTGTATTTCGAGTGGTTGATCTCGACCGAAAAAAAAGTACTTACCGATATTATTGTGCCGGCTGATGAAGTTGTATTGCTCAATAATATGAAAAAAATAGGGCCAACAAATTACAATTTTATAAGGTTTTACGAACTTGCACAATACTACCGTGATTACCTCATGGTACGCAACAGAACGAAATATAACAAAGTTGTATCTGAATTTCTGAGTAAATATCACGAACAATATCATTTGTTGAAAAAAATAAATCTCGAACTGGATGAAGTTACGGCTGAAATAGTGAAAAAGGAAGAATTTTCAGAAGATGAAAGTTCATATATAGAGAATTTTCTGCACACCATTTATTTTAACGAAAGTCTGGATGCCTATACCCGATACAGGGCAGTAGTGCGGTTGACCATTTACTATTATAATAACCGTCAGTTTCAGAAACAAGCAGTTGTGTACCAGCATCTGGATGAAATGCTGAAGACACCGCTCTTTTACTCAAAACGCATTCTGGCAAATTATTATGCCAACAGGGCAATGATGCATTCGAAACTGAATGAATTGGCTCAATCTGAAAAGTACGGTTACCTTTCCATTCAAAACAAAAACAGTGATTATCTATTCTACCTGATAAATTTGTGCGGGGTTTTGCTTAAACAGGGTAAAAATGAGGAAGCACTGAAATTGATGCGTAAATCAATGCCGGAATTGAAAAATACCAATAATAATTATTATAAAATCGGCTTTAACTCATTCTATATTCGTACTTTGATTTACAATGGGCAAAGTGAAAAGGCTGTGGAATATGCTGCACATTATTTCGATGCTTACAAAAAAGAGATTTTTGAACACCGGTGGCATCTTTTTTTTCGGTCATACATTCACGCACTAATTTCCACTGAAAAATACGGTAAAATATTATCGCTTTGTAAACGATATAAATTGCTGACAAAAGAAAAACATCGCATCGAGCGTATTGATTATCTGCCCATTATACAATCCTATTATTATCTGGCTGAATATATGGAAAGCATTATTTCAAAAGAAAAACTGATTTCATCCATTATAAAAACATATACAAATTTGATGGATGACAACTATCGTTCTCAGAAAATCAATGAATTGCTGAGTGAATTGATGCCAAATATTCCTGAAGAAATTAAAGTTATAAAAAAATCCTTGATTTTAAATTAATAGCTACTATTTCCCTTTCAGCAATTCCTCCAGCTTTATCATTTCATCGCGGTACTGGGCAGCTTCCAGGAAATCGAGTTTTTTGGCTGCTTCCTGCATGGATCGGCGGGCTTTTGCTATGGCTTTTTCGAGTGCCGGTCGGGACATAAACTGTACCACGGGATCTGCAGCCAGAATATTCGGAATTTCCGGTTCGATGTAGGCATTCGGTTCCATTTGACTGAGTGAATTTCGTTCGCCCTTGGTTATTTGGGTGGGAGTTATTCCGAATTTAGCATTGTAGGCAAGCTGTTTTTCGCGCCGGCGGTTGGTTTCGTCTATCGTTTTCTGCATGCTCATAGTTATTTTATCGGCATACATGATTACTTTACCATTCAGGTTGCGTGCGGCGCGACCGGCCGTCTGTGTGTGCGACCGGGGATTGCGCAGAAATCCTTCCTTAT
>CALMZF010000045.1 GCA_937870645.1 uncultured Paludibacter sp.
ATTCCACCAATTCACCCGTATCAGCCAGTACAGTGTACCAACTGCCCGTATTTTTAACTACAAGTCCCTGCATAGGTTAAGTTCTGTTCTGTTAAAAAATTTCGGCCATCCCAGTTATCCGGGACGACCGCAAATCCAATTTCGTAATCCCGATCAATCAACCGGTTACACTGTCATTATTTCTTTTTCCTTAGCTGCGAGCAATTCTTCAACTCTCTTCACATATTTGTCGTGAATTTTCTGTGCTTCGTCTTCAGCGTCTTTTTCCACATCTTCCGGCAAACCTTCTTTTACCATCTTTTTAATATGTTCTATTGCTTCGCGGCGTGCATTTCGGATGCTTATTTTGGCATCTTCACCTTCCTGGCGGCATTGTTTCACCAGTTGTTTACGGCGGTCCTCTGTGAGCGGAGGAATTCCCAGGCGGATTACTTCACCATTATTCATGGGTGTAATTCCCACGTTTGAGTTCAGAATTGCCTTTTCGATGATCGAAATCAGTGATTTTTCCCAAGGTTGAATGGCAATGGTTTTGGCATCGGGGGTGGTAACTGTAGCAACATTAGCCAGCGGAACCAGCGAACCATAATACTCCACTTTCACTCCGTCGAGGATACGGGTATTGGCTTTCCCGGCACGAATATGAGCCAGCGCTTCATCCAGATATTCTACCGTTGCCTGCATCAATTCATCAGCATCGCTGATATGTGTTTTATAATCTACCATAATGTCAATTATTTGGAGGTTAAACTTTTCTTATGAATATACCAGAGTTCCGATTTTTTCGCCCATCACCACTTTTTTCAGGTTTCCGACCGTATCCATGTCAAAAACATAGATCGGCATATTGTTTTCCTTACACATGGTAGTAGCGGTGAGGTCCATCACTTTCAGATTACGGTTATATATTTCGTCGTAGGTAATCTCTTCGAATTTCACAGCCGATTTATCTTTTTCGGGGTCGGCGGTATATACACCGTCCACGCGGGTTCCTTTGAGCATAACGTCAGCTTCAATCTCGATAGCCCTCAGCGATGAAGCTGTGTCGGTGGTGAAGTACGGATTACTTGTACCGCCTGCAATGATTACCACTTCTCCCCTCTCCAGGCATTCCACAGCGTATCGCTTGCTGTAATACTCGCCGATGGGTTCCATCCTGACGGAGGTCATTACACGCGATTTTGTGCATAGAACTTGCAGTGCAGAATTGAGAGCCAGGCTGTTAATAACCGTAGCCAGCATACCCATCTGGTCGCCCTGCACTCGGTCAAAGCCTTTGGAAGCTCCACTCAATCCGCGGAAAATATTTCCACCGCCTATCACTATCCCTACCTGCACCCCAAGTTCGGCCATTTCTTTAATCTGAGCCGCATATTGTTCAAGACGAACAATATCGATGCCTTGTTTTTTTTCTCCGGCCAATGATTCGCCACTAAGTTTTAACAGAATTCGTTTATATTTAATCATAGTGTGCATTTTTTTCTTAAGCAAAAGTAACTATTTTGGTTGGGATATGCAAGTATATGAAATGGGAATTATTTGTCAGTTGGGAAACTAAGTAATCAAAGACTAAGCAGGATGAGATGAAAAGCCATTCAATTTCGGGTAACAGCGTGTTGCTACAATTTAGTATTGTAATGCGTAATGATAGTGATAATCCAAGTCTTAAGAAATTGGATTGGAATGGTATAATAAAAAAAGTTTCGATTCTCGAAGTAGCTAAGTAAAAGAAAGGAATTTGAACAGCTTATTTTTTCAGTCCGGTAAAACTTCACAGTGAAATCCTTCATTGAACAGAATTTTTTCAATAAGCGGTATCTGAATTTTGTTCTCATCATTCTCAATCCTCAAGATTCTGTCACAGTCGCTAAGATCAAAATTAATTTTGTGTCGCGTCAGTTTTACATTCAAAAGAGACACTATCCTTCTTGCGTCTTTTTTGTACTTTACATCGGTTTTGAATACTTCTATCATAATATTAATTGATAATATATTGATTTTGAATAAGTAAGAAAGATTTTTTCTGAATTTTAATCGTCAAATTATTAATTTTAAGGAAAGTTTTGCAATCAGGTTCCAACGCTTTGTTGATGCCAAATAATACTCAAAATTCAGGAGCGTAAATCTTGAAGCAAAACTACTTCTATAATTAATTCGTCTCCAACAGGTTTTTTTATAAGCCAAGCACCATCTTCAGTTGTTTATAACCGGTAATGCTTACCTTAATTTGTTCCCCATTTTTAAGCGTTATCAATTGATTTTGCTTTTCATACACCTCGATGCGGTTAATCATTTCCACATTCACGATGTATGAACGGTGCACGCGTACGAATTGTTTTGAAGGTAAATGTTCCTGAAAATACTTCATCGTTTCTTCTTTGAGAAATCGGCCTTTAGCTGTATGAAT
>CALMZF010000046.1 GCA_937870645.1 uncultured Paludibacter sp.
AAATCTAATATATATCAAGAATTTAGAATTTTACCGGAAAATAGTAAAAATAAATTATTTAGTTTAATGAAAAGTCAAGATGACTTCTGAATAATGCGAAAAATATAACCATCGGTCACATTTGAAAAATCATTTATTTCAACTCATATCAATAACTTACCTGAAATTCATTTCACTCACCACACGGTCAATGATTTTGCGAAACCAAACCGTGTAGTTTTGAGGGTTGGTTTTTATTTCATTCCTGAGTAAGTCCACATCCACAAACCTGAAGTCCGACACTTCGTCCGCATTGGGCAAAGGCAAGTCATCCGAAAATCCAATAAAAACATGATCGAATTCATGCTCGGTAAGTTCATTCCCCAGTTTTTCCAGGTAGGTGAAATCAAAAATTTTGGTTACTTCTTGTACGTCCAGTCCCATTTCTTCCTTCAGTCTTCTTCTTACTGCATCCGAATTGCTTTCGCCGGGTTTTGGATGGGTACACACCGTATTGGTCCACAAGCAGGCCGAATGATATTTATCTGCCGCTCTTTTCTGGAGGAGCAGCTGCTGTTGGGAATTAAAAATAAACACCGATACAGCCCGGTGAAGCAAGGCTTTTTGGTGTGCTTCCAATTTTCCCGTTAACCCGATGGGGGCATCATGTACATCTACTAATATTACCTGATCTTCCATTTAAATGAATTTGAGTTTATACAGAATGCTTACTCTGATAATTATCAGGTATTTAACGAGGTTTGAAATCCGTACCCGCATCGAGAGTATTTTTTCGGGTGAAGTTTTCTTTATTTTTTTGAATAATGAAAGGTAATAATAATATGCCAGCGCAACAGCCAGTTTCGATCGGCCCGGTAATCGTTTGATCCCTGTAAATGCTTCATCAAAATCCTGTTGGATAGATTTTTCAATAAGTGATTTCGTTTCCTTCGAAAATTTATCAACTGAAATTTCAGGGAAGTAGTTGCGGCCAAGGTCTCCGGTATCTTCCCTCAGGTCGCGGATGAAGTTAACTTTCTGAAAAGCTGAGCCCAATTTTTGAGCCGGATGTTCCAGCTCGTCATACAAGGTTTGATTTCCACCGCAAAATACGGTGAGACACATTAGACCCACTACGTCGGCCGAACCGTAAATGTAATTATTCAGATCGGAGGTTTCGGTATAATTTATTTTCGTAAGGTCGTACTCCATACTTTGCATAAATGCATCGATATGTTCCTTTTTAATTCTGTATTTTTTTGCCGTATCCACAAACGAGGCCAGAATCAGATTGGTGCTTATCCCATATTTCAGGGCATATTCCAGATCTTCGGTGAGTTTTTCGAGCAGGAAGGACTTGTCATAATTGTGTAAACTATCCACTATTTCATCGGCCAGCCTTACAAATCCATAAATGGCATAAATGGCTTTTCTTTTTTCCTTTTCAAGTACGGAAGTAGCCAGCGAAAAAGAGGTGCTGTACTTTTTAGTGATAAGTTCAGATACTTTATAACTATTTTCGATGTAAAAAGCGACACTCATAGGTGGTTTGTTTTGTCAAATTCCAACAACTTTATTAGAAAAAGTATTCAATGGGTAAATATATTATATTTTTAGTGGTTTTCAATAATTAGATATTCTTATTTTTCACTTGTTTAACTACTCAAAGAGATGTAAAGGTCATGAAACAATAAATCACTAAAAAAACAAATGTAAAATCTTTGTTTAGACGATTAAAAATCATTTTAGAATATTGTACCTGATAACAGTCAGCATGTCAGATATATAATGGTTGTGAGCCTGATGTGAAATTAAGAGGAGACATACTACCTTCTTCTAACTATTTGTCAGACTTGCGGTGAAAAGGTTTGCTCTGAAACCAACGTTTAACGTGCCTGATGTTTCTACTTTCCGGCAATCGTTACTTTTACAGTTTGCGAACCCGCTTTGATAATATAAATTCCTGCCTTCAGATCAGAAACAGCCATAACTGTATAACCGCTCCTGTCTGCTGTTGTTTCTTTTATCTTTTGTCCGGATATTGTATAAAGTGCAACCGGAGTATTGGTTTCAAATTTTCCTTTCAACGTTAACCAGTCTGCAGCCGGATTAGGATAAACCTGAATTTTGAAATTCTCATTCCCATTTA
>CALMZF010000047.1 GCA_937870645.1 uncultured Paludibacter sp.
TTTCCAAGCATGTGCACCCCGATAACTTCACCGTGTTTTTCCCCCACCAGGATTTTACACAGGCCGTTGCCTCCCTCATTTTCAGCTACAAATCGTCCGGCAAAAGTCATGGGGAGTTTAGCCACCTTGTAGGCGATACCTTTGGCTTTGGCAGTTTCTTCGGTTTCGCCCACACCCGCCACTTCGGGATTGGTATAAACTACTCCGGGGATGGCATTGTAGCGCATGGTATCAATTCTTCCTGTCAAATTATTGACCACGACTTCGCCTTCGCGGCTGGCGGTATGTGCCAACAGCGAAAATCCGGTGACATCACCCGCTGCATATACTCCGGGAACATTGGTTCGCATTTTTTCATCTACTTTGATGCCGGTACGTGTCATTTCTACGTTCAGATTTTCGAGACCGAAACCTTTGGTAACCGCTCTGCGGCCAACGCTTATCAATATTTTATCGCCTTCAATGGTTTCAGTTTTTCCCTCTTTTTCAAATACTACTTTATTACCGTCAATCTGAACAACTTTGGCATTGAGGTTGAATTCAATCCCTTTTTTGGTATAAATATCACGCAGCATGGCAGAGATTTCGAAATCCAGCCCACCCAGAATTTCGGGAAGCATTTCTACAATTGTAACTTTAACTCCCAGACTATTATAGAAACTGGCAAATTCCATTCCTATCACTCCACCGCCTATTACTACCAATGAATTTGGCAGTTCTTTCAGATCCAGTATTTCGCGGTTGGTGAGGATGGTATCTCCCGCTTCGGCCAATCCCGGAATTGGTGGAACAGATGCTTCAGAACCGGTACATATCAGCAGGTTTTTTACCAGATAACTTTCTCCGTTACAGGTGACTTCTACGCCCTTTTCGCTTCGACCCTGTATCATGGCTTCCCCGTCAATGACCGTTACGTTGTTCTCTTTCATTTTACTTTTCACTCCTGCCACCAACTTTCGGACTATTTTATTTTTACGGGCCAGTATTTTTCCATAGTCAAAGCGAATATTTTCACCATACACACCATATTTATCTCCGTGTAATGCATTTTCATACGTTTTGGCACTGTATAGCAGGGTTTTGGTCGGGATACAACCTTCATTGAGACAGACGCCACCCATTGATTTTTTTTCAAACAAAACAACCTGAAGTCCATGGTGACCAGCACGCTCTGCTGCCACATATCCGGCCGGACCACCGCCAATAATTAATAAGTCGATCATATAAATTTGTGATTATGTGTGTTTTAGATTTTCATATATATTAGCTCAAAATTACATAAAAATTACTTCACCCTGTCAACTTTCATCAAGTCTTGTTGCTAAAAAACATCTAATTCCAGATTTTCAATTTCAACAGCAATTTGTTTAACAAAACGAGTTGCTTCACCGCCGTCCAGTGCCCGGTGATCATACGTGAGACTGAGGCCGATATAGGGAACAAATGCATACACGCCATCGCCCAGGTCTTTCGGGCGCGGAACAATCGTGTTCACTCCCAGAATAGCAGTTTGAGGAAGATTAATTACCGGTGTAAACATCTCGACACCATAATTTCCCAGATTCGAAACCGTAAATGTTGCTGCTTCGGCCGACAGGAGTTCGGGATTAATGCTGCCTTTCCGACAAGCATTTGCTATTTCTTTGAACTGATTTGCCAGTCCACTTATTGACAAATCATCGGCATTGCGCACTACCGGTACCATTAGTCCGCGGTCGGTATCCACGGCAAGCGCCAAATGTATTTTGTTAAACAAACGCATGGTATCACCCAGAAAATGACTGTTTACATTCGGGAATTTTTTCAGCGCTTTAATTACAGCAAAACAAACCATGTCATTTAGTGTGATATTGGTTGCAATTTTCCCTGCTTCCATAGCGGATTTCACTTGTTTGCGAAGTTCAAGTATGCGACGTGCATCGGCTCCCAAATGATGGGTGAGCTGGGCTGAATTCTGTAACGAAACATGCATTGATTTCGCTATGATTTTACGCATATTCGAAATCTTTTTGTCGTTGTAATCCAGTCCGTAAGTTTCGTTTGTGAGCGATGACAGCAAATCGGTCGATTTGGCTGTTCCGGCAAGTCCAGAGCCAGTTCCTTGTGGTTGAAGTCCCGATTCGGCAGCAATTTTTCTTGCCAGGGGAGTGAGTTTCGGCTGATTTTCAAGCACTTTCCTGATATCCCTTTCAATAATCCGCCCTTTGGGTCCGGTTCCTTCTATTTGTGTAATATTTACCGCCTCCCGGCTTGCCAAAATCCTGGCCCTGGGAGAAATGTTACTGCCGGTTTCCAGCCCTTCAACACTCCGGATGGTTACCGTTTCGGTTATTGAACTTCCACGCTGTGTTTCGTTATTGGCTGTAATGTTTTCAGACATCTCAGCTTTGGGTGCAGCGGGGGCATTCCCTCCAATCAAAGCCACATACTCTTCGCCAGGCTGACCGATTACCATCATATTTTCCAGTACCAGCACTTCGTCGCCATCGTTATAGAGACATTCCAAAACCACACCATCAGCAGGGGATTCTTCTTCGAACGATGCCTTATCGGTTTCGTAAGTAAACAGGATATCACCTTTTTTTACTGCATCACCCTTTTTCTTCAATATCTCCGTAATGATACAACTCTCTACTGATTGGCCCTGTTTGGGCATTACAACAACTACTGCCATGGATTTTTCTTTTTTTGATTTTAATTTAATGGTTTAAGCTTTGTATTAAAACCCGACATTAACAACAAATCAGGAATCATTTTTTTCAAAATCGGTATTCAAATTTATTCATTTTTATTCGAAAACTTTTCAACGAACAAAAGTAAAATTTATATAACCAACAATCAGTATATTAAATGATTTTAATGCAGTGATTTTTGACAAAAACAGTTGCATCCGGTTTTTTCACTTGTTGAAACCCGGCGCTTTTGTTTTTATTTGTGGGGGGGTATGATGTTTATATTGTGTAATTACGAAAATAACTCTTTGTTTTACACCGATTCTGCTCCAGGAGCATTCATGCCGCTAAAATAAAAAAATTGGGATATTGATATCAGCTTACTGAATTTGTCTGAAAGTGATCAAATGTGAAAACGAAACCCATAGAAAGTTGAAGGGGAGTTGTATGTCCTATAATAAAAAACATATCGCTATCTTCAGTCTGCTCTGCATTGAAACAGCCTCAGAGGGAAGGTTGAGAAGAAATATCACAAAGGAATCCGAAAATTTCAGTGTGAAGTAGCTTATGAAATTTGGAAAAAATCAAGCCAATAAGCTGACTAAAAAGGTATATTAATCGCTATTGTAAGCAGAAAACTATTTTTTTATGGCCAACCCGGTGCTTCAATCAGAACGACTGCATATCCACCAGCCTTTTGTAGTAGCCTCCCAGTGCCATCAGTTCTTCATGTTTTCCCTGCTCTACGATTTTTCCCTCGTGAAGTACACAGATGAGGTCTGCGCGTTTAATGGTGGACAGACGGTGCGCTACAACCACCGTAGTACGGTTTTTCATCAGATTATCGAGCGCTTCCTGCACCATATATTCCGATTCGGTGTCAAGGGCCGAAGTGGCTTCGTCCAGGATCAGGATTGGAGGATTTTTGAGGATGGCACGGGCAATACTGATGCGCTGGCGCT
Organism: uncultured Paludibacter sp.; assembly: GCA_937870645.1. GTDB lineage: Bacteria > Bacteroidota > Bacteroidia > Bacteroidales > Paludibacteraceae > UPXZ01. Next base: position 3,635 of record CALMZF010000047.1, read on the forward strand.
GCCCTCCCGAGAGTTTGCTGCCCCGGTCACCAATTGTGCTTTCGTACCCATTTTCGGTAGCCATTATAAAATCGTGAGCATTGGCTATTCTGGCTGCATTTTCAACCTGTTCGGGGCTTGCCTGCGATACTCCAAAGGCAATATTATTATAAAAAGTGTCATTAAAAAGTATTGCCTCCTGGTTTACATTGCCCATCAATGAACGAATGTCGGATTTACGAAAATCCTTGATATTTACACCGTTAAAAAACACCCCTCCTTCGGCAGGGTCGTAAAAACGCGGTAGAAGATCAACCAGCGTGGATTTACCGGAGCCCGACTGCCCGACAATTGCCACTGTTTTTCCCAGGGGAATGGTCAGATTGATGTTTTGCAACACCCAATCCGACTGATACTTGAAACTCAGATTTTTGAATTCAATTTTTTCAACTATATGTGGCAATTCTCTCGGGGTAGCCGGGTCGGGAATATTATTTTCCTGCATCAGAATTTTATCAATCCGGTGAAGTGACGCCAGACCTCGCTGAATGCTGTATGATGCTTTTGAGAGTTCCTTGGCAGGTGGAACAATGCTGTAGAAAATTACCAGATAATAAATAAACTGGGCTGCACCGATGCTGCTGTTCTGTTCAAGTATAAGACTTCCGCCAAACCAAATGAGAATAGCAATTACTATGGTTCCGAACAATTCGCTTACAGGGTGTGCCAGGTTGTATTTTCGATGAATGCGGTTGAAAGTATGGCGGATTTTTTCGTTCAGGTGGCTAAAACGAACAGTAAGTTTCTCTTCAGCATTGAAAGCCTTTACAATACGCAATCCGCCGAGGGTTTCTTCAATCTGAGAAAGCAGTTCGCCGGTTTGTTCCTGCCCAATGGTTGAACGTTTCTTGAGCGAGCGCCCGATAACTCCTATCAACCAGGCACTTATGGGCAACAGAACCATTACAAAAAGTGTTAATTCCCAACTCATTGCGAATAGTACGGCCACATAAATGAGGATCATCACCGGATTTTTAAGCACCATATCCAGCGAGCTGATGATGGATGCTTCCACCTCCACCACATCGCCCGTCATACGCGACATGATGTCACCCTTGCGCTCGTCGGAGAAGAAACCAATCGGCAGTGTAATTATTTTTTGGTACATCTTGTTGCGCAAATCGCGCAACACGCCGGTACGTATGGGAATCACGAAATATGAAGCCAGGTAGGAGGTTCCGGTTTTGAAAAGTGTCATAATGATCAGGAATAAGCCAAGATAAAACAGAGCCATTCCCGGACCTGCATTTACTATTAGCTGCTGTATATAGTATCCCAGGTTGTTTTTCACAGCTTCGAAAACGGTCGTCAATCCCTCATTCCAGTTCCAGGGAATATACACTGTATCCGATTTAGTCAACCCGAAAAGTATCTGAAGCACCGGAATAATGGCTGCAAATGAAAACAGGCTGAATACAGTGGAAATTAAATTGAAAGCCAAACTTAGAAAAATATATTTCTTGTATGGCGGAGCAAACCGCTTGATAAGCGTCAGAAAATCAAACATTTTGTTGTTTTAGGATTGAAAATATATTTTTTTTGAAAATCAAATTCCGGTGTAATTACGCGGTGTAATCCGGCGAAGTTCTTCCTTTACGGCAGCACTCACATCGAGCTGGTCAATGAATTCCCGGAATGATTTTTCATTAATGGCTTCGTTGGTACGGGTGAGGGCTTTCAGGGCTTCGTAGGGAGCGGGATATTCCTCACGCCGGAGAATAGTCTGAATTCCTTCAGCCACCACTGCCCAGGTATTGTCCAGGTCACGGTAAAGAGCGGTTTCGTTGAGTAACAGTTTATCCAGTCCCTTGAGTATGCTTTGGGTGGCAATGAGTGTATGTGAAAAGGGTACACCCACATTGCGCAGCACGGTGCTGTCGGTGAGGTCGCGTTGGAGGCGCGAAACGGGCAGTTTCTGGGCCAGGAAAGTAAATATGGCATTCGCCATTCCCAGATTACCTTCGGCATTTTCAAAGTCGATCGGGTTTACTTTGTGCGGCATGGCCGATGAACCCACTTCGCCGGCTTTAATTTTTTGTTTGAAATATTCCATGGAAACATAGCTCCAGATATCGCGGCAGAAGTCGGTGAGAATGGTGTTGATACGTGCCAGTGCGTCAAACAAAGCAGCCAGGTTGTCGTAATTGGAGATTTGAGTAGTCCACTGTTCCCGTTCAAGTCCCAGTTTTTCGATGGTAAATTTATTGGCAAACAATCGCCAGTCGATGGCAGGATAAGCCACATGATGTGCATTAAAGTTGCCGGTAGCACCTCCAAACTTAGCAGAATGTGGTACCATTCGGAGTAATGTGAGTTGCTGATTTAGGCGGCTCACAAAAACCATAATCTCCTTACCCAGCCGCGTGGGCGATGCCGGTTGGCCGTGCGTTTTGGCCAGCATGGATACATCCCGCCACTCATCGGCCATACGCGTGAGTTTCTTTATCAAACTGTCCAGTTCAGGATAATACACCTCTTCCATCGCTTTTTTGATGGAAAGCGGGACAGAAGTGTTGTTTATATCCTGTGAAGTAAGTCCGAAATGAATAAATTCCTTAAAAGAACCCAGACCGATTTCATCAAATTTTTCCTTCAGAAAATATTCCACCGCCTTTACATCGTGATTAGTCACTTTTTCTATTTCCTTGATTTTTTCGGCATCTTCGAGGCTAAATTGACCGTAAATTTCCCTCAGTTTAGGCAGAATATTTGAAGGTACGGATTCAAGTTGCTTCAACGGCAATTCACAAAGTGCAATAAAATATTCCACTTCGGTGAGTACACGGAAACGAATAAGCGCAAATTCGGAAAAATAGGCCGAATACGGTTCTGTTTTTGAACTGTAGCGCCCATCGACAGGTGAAATGGCAGTGAGTGAGGTGATTGACATATTGTAGGCTGATTGATTTCTACGGTTTTTTCATTCAGGAATGAAGGTACAAAGTTAATCATTTTTGAGAGAATTGAAAATATCACCCGCCTGCTTGTTGGATTAATATTAAATGCTTACTTTTGTTAGTTATTATCAACCGTTCATTTTTGAAAATTTTCTAATATTTCCCCTTATTAGTCAATGAAATACATTAAAATACACAAAGAAGGCAAATGGATTTTCGCATTCACCCTGCTGTTGCTCCTGGTGCTCAATGTGATTGTTTACATGCAATTCCAAAAGCCCTTTCTTGCCATTAATATCACCTTATCGGCTTTTTTACTTATTTTCGTCATGTTCTTTTTCCGAAATCCGCGCCGCGTAGTCGAGATTGACGATCCAAGCCTGATAGTAGCTCCAGCCGACGGCACCGTGGTGGTGATAGAGCCAACCGACGAATTTGAATATTTTGGCGACAAACGCATTCAGGTGTCCATTTTTATGTCCATTTTCAATGTCCATGCCAACTGGTATCCGGTAGCCGGAAAAGTGATTAAAACATCGCATCACAGCGGAAGACACATGGCAGCTTATCTGCCGAAATCAAGCACAGAGAATGAACGTTCGACCATTGTGATCGAAACCCCTTCCCATACTCAGATTTTAGTGCGCCAGATTGCCGGTGCCCTCGCACGCCGGATTGTAACCTACGCACACGTGGGGAAAGCCTGTCATCTAAACGAACATATCGGTTTTATCAAATTCGGATCGAGAGTGGATGTGTTTTTACCACTTGATGCCGAGATTTTTGTGGAAATAGGCGAATCAACCACCGGCAATGAAACTATTATTGCACGGCTTAACGAAGATTGAAAATGACACTACAGGAAGCTCAGGAACAGGTAGATGGATGGATCAAAACCTACGGGGTACGCTATTTCGGCGAACTCACCAACCTGGGCATACTCACCGAAGAAGTTGGGGAACTTGCACGGGTGATGGTGAGAACCTATGGTGAGCAATCGTTTAAATCATCAGACAAGAAAGGCGATCTGGCTGATGAAATGGCCGATGTACTCTGGGTACTGTTATGCCTGGCCAACCAAACCGGCGTAAATCTAACAGAGGCTTTCGAAGAAAATATCCGCAAAAAAACCCAACGGGACAACAACAGACATCTCGATAATAAGAAATTGGTTGATTAGTTATTGGTTAATGGTTTTGGTTTAATAGTAAATAGTAAAATAGTAAATAACACTTATGGCAACAAAATTCGAAGAACTTTTCAGCCTCTATGGCTGCGATTCCATTACTGATGAACAGGTGAAACAGGAAATGGAACAACTGCTTTCTGCACATTTCGAAGAAAATAACACCACTGAAGTTTACAAACGTTGCTTCAACAGCATCGACCTCACTTCACTCAAAGAAACCGATACAGAAGAAGAGATAAGGTCAATGGTGGAAAAAGTAAATAATTTTGAGGAAAATTTTCCTGACATTCCAAATGTCGGTGCTATTTGCGTGTTTCCAGCCATGGTTTCGACCGTGAAAGCTACTTTGACAGAACCAATCGGCATTGCAGCCGTTTCAGCCGGATTCCCGGCTTCACAAACATTCATTGAAGTGAAAGTGGCCGAAACGGGCATGTGCGTGATGGAAGGAGCCACAGAAATTGATGTGGTCATTTCGGTTGGAAAATTTCTGGCAGGCAAATACGATGAAGTATTCGAAGAACTCACCGAAATTAAATCGGCTTGCCGCGACGCTCATCTGAAAGTTATTCTGGAAACCGGTGCCCTTAAAACCGCCGCCAATATTAAAAAGGCATCGATACTTGCTATGGCTGCCGGAGCCGACTTCATCAAAACATCCACCGGTAAAATACCCGTAGCTGCCACTCCCGAAGCCACTTTTATCATGTGCACAGCTATTAAGGAATGGAACGAAAAAACAGGTGCAAAAGTGGGCTACAAACCCGCCGGAGGAATAGCCACAGCTGAAGATGCCGTAAAACACTACACCCTGGTAAAAGAAATTCTGGGCGACGAATGGCTCAATAATAAAATGTTCCGCTTCGGAGCCAGCAGCCTGGCCAACAAACTGCTCTCTTCCATCCGACAGGAAGAGGTAAAATACTTTTGATAATTCGTTTTTGTAGTTAATTTAAAGCCGGCAGTTTTGTTGCCGGCTTTTTTTGTCACTGTTTCAATCGTTTGCGTTATGAATGGTTGGATTCTCAGTTGATTTTTCATATTGAAATAATCTAACATTTCTTTCTTTGG
>CALMZF010000048.1 GCA_937870645.1 uncultured Paludibacter sp.
ATACCATTTCTTTCACAGTTTGAGCCCATTGCCTGGGTGTTTTGGTGTTGTCGAAAGATTGCCAGCCTACAGGCTTACCGATATAAAGCGTAAATGTATTGCCCCGTTGCTTAAATATCTCATCCACCAGAAAAAGCATCTCAAAATTCACTTTAGACCGGATTATCTCCCTGAATTTCTCAAGCAGGTAAAAAAAAGCAGAATTCTTCCCTTTGAAGTAGAGTGGTATGACATCGCGCTGATACTGCACCGATTTTTGTACAAAATTTTTGTGCCATTCCAAATCGATTATTTTATTCCCGTATTTGCGTGATGTTGCACCGGCAGGGAATATCACCACATGTTCGTCTGACTGGAAGAATTCCTGAACTTTCTTTACAGATTCTCTGTTCTGATAACCCTTTTTGGAAACCGGTATAAATTTTTCCTTCAGTGGTTCAACCCATGTGAGTATTTCATTGGCGTAAAAATTAATTTTTCCATTGTACCGATGACCAATCACATGTGCAATACAGATTGCCTCCAGCGCTCCCAGCGGATGATTGCTGACAAAAATCAGAGGTTTCCCGTCCGAAGGCAGATTTTCAAGGCCAATCACATTGCATTTAATCCTGTAAAAATCCATGCAGGCATCCACAAAATCGAGGTTTTTTTTTCCGGGAGCTGACGCAAACAGTTTATTGAGTCCCTCTTCGTGTCCTATCCACTTCAGAATTTTTATAAAAAATCCGGGTATCTTTTTTCCCGCAAATTCGCTCCTTACAATTTGTCCGATATCAACTTTTGCTATTTTCAATTCGTCCATCATCTCTTCTTCTTGTTATTTTGCTTACAAAATTAAAAAAAATGCTTAAAAAACAATCTGTGTTTGTGGTATCATATTTCAAAAAGGGTATCATAAATATTTATTTTTGTCTCTTTAAAGGAATTCACATACAGTTTTCGAAATATTTTTTCATAAATTTGCATTAAAAATAATTTCACCTATCACTGACAGGAACGGCTGAAATCATCAAAATGATTAAGAAATTATAATCAATTCAGAACCTAATTGTTTTTAACCGGCAATTCTGGATTGATTTATTATTTACATTATCAGCAATATAAACATTAATAATGAAAAAAGCAATCGTAGTGGGCGCCTCGTCGGGAGTGGGCCGTGAGTTGGCCAAAATACTGGTAGAAAACGGCTACAGGGTAGGCATAACAGCCCGCAGGGAAAATTTGCTGCACGAGCTGGCAGCCGAAAAACCCGATGCTTATCTGGTGAAACCTTTCGACCTGATTAATACTGAAATAATACTCCCAAACCTGCAGGAACTGGTGGCTGAATTGGGAGGACTGGATCTGCTGGTCATCAGTGCAGGCCTGATCAAATATAATACAAAACTCGATTACGACATTGAATATACTACAAACCTGGTGAATGTCACAGCCTTTACACTCATTTCAAATTGGGCGTTTAATCTGTTTCGCAATCAGGGAACCGGACATCTGGTGGGTATAACCTCGGTGGCCGGGCTGCGCGGATGGCGCAACAATGTGGCTTACAATGCCAGTAAAGGTTACCAGATGAACTACCTGGAAGGACTGAAAAATCTGGCCCGTCACGAAAAATTACCCATCACGGTTACCAACATCATTCCCGGATATATGGAAACAAATATGAAGGGAACCACCATGGTTTTTTGGGTTTGCCCGCCCGATAAAGCTGCACAATTGATATTCAAGGCAATCCGAAAGAAACGAAAAATAGCCTATGTGTACAGCCGGTGGCGTATCGGAGCTTTCCTGTACAAACATCTTCCGAATAAAGTGATTGAAAGGGCCTGATTACACCCGGGGGTGTATGTGCAGTATTCTCAATTCAACGTTAATTTCTATTTTTTTACATTAAAACAAGGGCTAACCCGCAAAAAATGACTAAATTTGCACGCAATATTTTTCATAGCTTTTCATCAATAATCCTCTAAAATACTTACTATGTCATTTATTGCCGAAAAAATACAATTCGAAGGATTCACGTTCGACGATGTATTGCTTGTTCCAGCCTACTCCGAAGTATTGCCGCGCAATGTGGATCTCACCACCCGATTTACCCGAAATATTGAACTGAAAATACCCATTGTATCTGCTGCCATGGATACAGTTACCGAAGCCAAAATGGCCATTGCCATAGCACGGGAAGGCGGTATAGGGGTAATTCACAAAAACATGTCCATTGCCGAACAGGCAAAACAGGTAAGCATTGTGAAACGGGCCGAAAACGGAATGATTTCAAATCCCGTGACCATAAAAAAAGGAGCAACCGTGGGTGATGCTCTGAGTCTGATGGCTGAATACAAAATCGGTGGAATACCCGTTGTCGATGATGAGGGTTATCTGGTCGGAATTGTAACCAACCGCGACCTTCGCTTTCAGCGCGATATACACAAACTGATAGACGAAGTGATGACCAGGGAAAACATCGTCACCACTTCGCGTACCACAAACCTTGAAGAAGCTGCTGATATTCTCCAAAACCATAAAATTGAGAAATTGCCGGTAGTTGACGAAGACAATAAACTGATCGGGCTGCTTACCTACAAGGATATTACCAAGGCCAAAGACAAACCTATGGCCTGCAAAGACAGCCGCGGACGACTGCGGGTAGCTGCCGGTGTGGGTGTCACATCCGACACATTCGAACGAATTGAGGCTCTGGTGGAAGCCGGTGTCGATGCCATCGTTATTGATACGGCTCACGGACATTCAAAAGGTGTAATTGACACACTTCGTGAGGCAAAAAAACGATTTCCAACCATTGATATAATCGTTGGGAATATAGCTACTGCCGAAGCAGCACTTGCACTGGCAGAAGCCGGCGCCGATGCCGTAAAGGTAGGAATTGGTCCGGGTTCCATCTGTACCACCCGCGTTATTGCCGGTGTGGGTGTTCCTCAGCTTACGGCTATTTACGGAGTTTCGAAAGCTCTTGCAGGCACAGGAGTACCGGTGATAGCCGATGGAGGCATCCGGTATTCGGGAGATATAGTGAAAGCACTCGCAGCGGGTGCCAACACCATTATGGCCGGATCGCTGTTTGCAGGTGTGGAGGAATCACCGGGCGAAACCATCATCTTCAGCGGCCGTAAATTCAAATCGTACCGCGGTATGGGATCACTCGAAGCCATGGAAAAAGGCTCAAAAGACCGCTATTTTCAGGACATGGAAGATGATATCAAGAAACTTGTTCCGGAGGGAATTTCCGCCAGGGTGCCTTACAAGGGTTCGTTATATGAAGTGATATATCAGATGATAGGCGGACTGCGCGCAGGAATGGGATACTGTGGTTCACATAACATCACCGAACTGCACAAGGCCAAATTCACACGCATCACCAGTGCCGGAATTGTTGAAAATCATCCCCACGACGTGACTATCACCAGTGAGGCTCCAAATTACAGTCGCGGCGAATAATCTGATTAATCTCAAAAAAAAAACACTCAAATTACTCTCTTAGCCGGGAGTAATTTTTTGTGTAAAAATAAATTGTTTCACAATTTTAATGCTTAATCATCGTTTTTTTTATCAGCTAAAAAAATAAATTCAAAATTTTAATCCGTATGAAAAAAATTTTTGTTTCTGTCTTTGGACTTTTTCTGGCTGTTGCCAACCTTACAGCCCGACCTTCCGACCCTACTCTGATGAAGATTAACGGGAAAGATATTCCACTTTCGGAATTTGAATACATTTATAATAAAAACAATACGAATAACGTGTTGGATAAGAAAACCCTGGATGAATATGTGGATTTGTTTGTTAACTTCAAGCTGAAGGTGGAAGAAGCCATCGCTCAGGGCCTCGATACCACACAATCATTCAATTCGGAACTTTCGCTCTACCGCAATCAACTCGCCGAGCAATACCTCACCGACAGCGACATGAACGCTGCTCTGCTGCAGGAGGCTTACGACCGCAAAAAAGAAGAAGTGGAAGTGAGTCATATTTTGGTAAAAATAGCCGATACCGGGACCGCAACCGACACACTTGCCGCCTACAATAAAGCGCTGAGCATCATCAAGCGTGCACAGAAAGAAGATTTCGCCAAACTGGCCAAAGAAGTTTCGGACGATCAGTACGCATCCAAAACCGGTGGATATGTAGGCTGGGTAAATGCCCTTCGCACTCCCTACTCCTTCGAAAATGCTGCCTTTGCTACACAGGCAGGCTCGGTATCCAAACCAGTACGGACTTTTCTGGGTTATCACATCATTAAGGTACTGGACAGAAGACCTTCACAGGGCGAGGTACACGTGAAACACATCTTTGTGCTCGACAACGATCCAAATTCAACCAATAAAGCTGAACTGAAAGCCAGAATAGATTCAATTTATCAACGACTGAAAGCCGGAGACGATTTCGGTGAGCTGGCTAAGAAACACTCCCAGGATCCGGGTTCTGCCCACCAAAACGGCGAACTACCCTGGTTTGGAAGCGGACAGATGATACCGGAATTTGAAAAAGCCGCATTTGCGCTGAAAAATGAGGGCGAATATACCGAACCTGTACGCACTCAGGTGGGATGGCACATTATTCAGCTGATGGGTAAAAGACCACTTGCCGGAATGGATGAACTCAAATCAGACCTGGAAAATCAGATAAAAGCCAACGAACGTTCACAGAAAATCATGAATTCATTTACCGGTAAACTGAAAAAAGAATACAACTTCACGATGAACGAAGCTGCCGCAACCGAAATCTATCAGCTTGCCGACAAGCTGGCTCCCTCCGACTCTCTTTTCAACGTGGAAATGAATAAACTGGATAAACCTCTGTTCACAATCGCCGACAAATCATTTACCCAAAAGGATTTCAGTAATTATATGCTGCCCGCTGCAGCCGGATTCCGCGGTGTACGGAGCGATTTCATCAAAGAACAGCTCAATGCTTTCTTCAACAACAAGCTGAGCGCTTATGAGCAAACCCAGCTGGACAGAAAATATCCGGAATTCCATTACCTTATGCAGGAATATCACGACGGTATTCTGCTGTTCGAAGTAAGCAACCGCGAAGTGTGGGAAAAAGC
>CALMZF010000049.1 GCA_937870645.1 uncultured Paludibacter sp.
CCTCGCTTTCCGCTATAATATAACAATCCCGAAGCGCATACCGTTTACGGGATTTTATTTTAAATAAGAAAATGAGCAGAAATAAACTTTGTCCGCAGTGCAAAATCCGTCGCTTTCAGGTGAAAAATGATGCCGGACAGTCTGTAGTTGTCATGGTGAGTGAAAATAACGAAATCATTCCCATACACGATGATGAGTCGCTCGAAGGTTTTGACCTGACAGTGCTTTATTGCCTCGGTTGCTCCTGGAAGGGCTCTGTGAAGTCACTGATCTGATTGATTTGCTGATTTTGTTCAACTGGCAAAGATATTTCATTGTGAAAATTGTTAACCGGAATGTTTTGTAATTCTGACATTCCCATTCAATAAAACCCTTAAAAGAATATCTGACTATGAGAACCAGAACCTTTCTTCTCTTTACCTTTATTTTGCTGACAATCAGCATAAATACATTTTCCCAAAATCTCACCCGATTTGTCAATCCCTTTATTGGTACGACCAATTACGGTACCACCAATCCCGGAGCTGTGTATCCGCATGGTATGGTAACGGTTTGTCCATTCAATGTTACGGGCTCAAAAGAAAATAAATTCGACAAAGATGCTCAGTGGTTTTCAACTCCCTACGAATATACCAACACTGTTTTTACCGGTCTGTCGCATATCAGCCTGAGCGGAGTGGGCTGTCCGGAACTGGGTAGTCTGCTGCTGATGCCTACTACCGGTAAGCCGGATGCCGATATAAAAAACTACGGAAGTAAAATCAGCCGCTTGAAGGCTGAACCGGGTTTGTTTTCCTGCAATATTGACCGATATAATATTCAAAGTCAGAGTTCAGCCACGCTGCGAACAGGAATTTCCGAATTTACCTTTCCCGCCGGAGAAAGTAATATTCTGCTGAATCTGGGTGAAGGTCTGACCAACGAAAGTGGCGCTTTTGCCCGCATAGTGAGTGATACCGAAGTGGAAGGGATGAAACTGCTTGGTACATTTTGTTATAATCCGCAGGCAGTTTTTCCGGTATATTTTGTAATGAAGGTGAGCAAATCACCCAAGCGGGTGGTTTACTGGAAAAAACAACGACCCATGACAGCTGAAGCTGCCTGGGATAACACCGCCGGAACGTACAAATTTTATGAGAAATATAACCGGGAAATAGCCGGAGATGATATTGGTGTTATTTACAACTATGAAACTAAAGCCGATGAAAGAATAACCGTAAAAATCGGAATATCGTACGTGAGCATCGACAATGCCCGCAAAAACCTGGAAACAGAGCAACCTGCTTTTGAAGTGGCTAAAACTATAAATAATGCCCGGACGGAGTGGGAGAGTGTGCTGTCGAAAATAAAGGTGGAAGGTGGAACCCACGATCAGAAAACAATCTTCTACACCGCTCTGTACCATTTACACATTCATCCCAATATATTGCAGGACGTTAATGGTGAATATCCGGCCATGGAATCCGGTAAAACCCTTCGTACAGCAGGCAACCGCTATACCGTTTTTTCGCTCTGGGATACCTACCGCAATGTTCATCCGCTGCTATCTCTGCTTTATCCCGATATGCAGCTGGATATGGTTCACTCGATGCTGGATATGTATCGCGAAAGCGGTTGGCTGCCCAAGTGGGAACTTTACAGCCGCGAAACGCTGACCATGGAAGGCGACCCGTCGCTGGTAGTACTCAACGATACCTGGCAGCGTGGACTTCGTAACTTTGATACCGCTCTGGCTTATGAAGCCATGACTAAATCGGCGACCCTGGAAAGTGCGCGCAACCTTATGCGACCAGATAATGATGATTATCTGCAACTGGGTTATGTGCCTTTGCGTGAAAAGTTTGACAATTCGGTTTCGCATGCGCTGGAGTACTATCTGGCCGATTGGAATTTGGCGCAATTTGCCAAATCGATGGGTAAAAAGAATGATTATCAACTGTTTCTTAACAGATCACTGAATTACAAACATTATTTTGATCCGGAAACAAAGATACTTCGTCCAAAATTGCCCGACGGAAAGTTTTTAGTTCCATTTAATCCATCACAGGGAGCGAACTTTGAAGATGTTCCCGGATTTCACGAAGGCAGTGCCTGGAACTATGCCTATTATATTCCGCATGATATCAAAGGTCTTTCAAAACTGATGGGTGGGAAAAAGAAATTTGTGGATCAGCTTCAGATGGTGTTCGACAAAGGCTATTACGACATGGCCAACGAGCCGGATATCGCGTATCCGTATCTGTTCAACTATTTCAAAGGAGAGGAGTGGCGCACTCAGAAAGAAGTCACACGCCTGATCAATAAATATTTCACAAACACGCCCGGAGGTCTGCCCGGAAACGATGACTGCGGAACCATGTCGGCCTGGCTCATTTACAGCATGATGGGATTCTACCCCGTTTGTCCCGGCGATATGAATTATGCACTGACTACTCCTGTTTTTGATAAAATCACCATTCAGCTTGATCCTAAATATTATAAATCGGCGGAACTCATTATTGAGAAGAAATCAACTGTAACCGGCACAGCTCCGGTTCAACAGATTACCGTGGATAGCAGAAAGCTTGACCGGTTTTTCATATCTCACGATCAGTTAACCAGCTCAAAAAGATTAGTTTACAAATAATAAGGTATTAATTTTGCGCCAGAAGTGCTGATTCTTTTTTGAAATAAGAAAAAAATATTATCTTTGCACTACAATTCAATGTCGACGGGGTGTAGCTCAGCCCGGTTTAGAGTACTCGTCTGGGGGGCGAGTGGTCGCAAGTTCGAATCTTGTCACCCCGACACTGAAAATCAAGGACTTACAC
>CALMZF010000050.1 GCA_937870645.1 uncultured Paludibacter sp.
TGGATTTATATTACCCAGTGGGCCTATGGCGGACAGTCGTCATTAGACCTGAGCCAGGGCAACAGTCCTTATCAATGGTATCGTGAATTTGCCGTAGGCAATCCGGACGTGAAATGGGAAACTGTTAAAAAATTGAATGTCGGGGTAGATTATGCCGTTCTCAAAGGTTTATTTGCGGGTAGTTTAGAGTTTTTCAAAGACAAAAGATTCGATATTCTTGTTGACGGATCACAGCGTTCGGTTCCGTCATATTTCGGAACTACACCTGCTACAGCCAACCTGGGTCAGGTGACCACTTCGGGATTTGAATTGGAACTCCGAATAAATAAAGTATTTCCAAACCGACTGCGGGTATGGGCAAATATGAACATGACTCATGCTAAAAATACCATATTAATTAAAGATGACCCTGAATTGCTTCCGGCATACCAAAAACAAGCCGGTTACAGCATTGGTCAGAGTCGTTCTTATTTAGATGGCGGCTTTTTGGGCAATTACGACCAGATTTACGGAAGTCCGATGCGTGATGCCAACGATGCATACAAAATGCCCGGTGATTATTATATTGTCGACTTCAACGGCGATGGAGTAATCGACTCCAAAGACTCAGCCCCCTACGGATATGCTGAAACTCCGCAAAACACTTACAACTCAACTATCGGTTTCGAATGGGAAGGTTTCAGCGGATTCGTACAGTTTTACGGTGTGAACAATGTTACCCGTGTCGTTCCTTTTACAAGTTTCGGTAGTCAGTTGAATACTGTTTACGATATGGGTACCTGGTGGTCAAAAGATGCCGCAAACCCAGAAGTGACTATTCCTCACTGGCTGGCTAAATCCGATTACAACAACGGAACACAATTCATGTTCGACGGCTCATATATCCGTTTGAAAAACGCAGAATTTGCATATGCTTTCAACAGAAATATTGTAAATAAGATCGGCATCAGTGCTCTGAAAATATTTGTAAACGGTAACAACCTCTGGGTGTGGTCAAGAATGCCCGATGACCGTGAATCCAATTTTGCAGGAGCCGGAAATCAGGGAGCGTATCCTACCATGAGACGTTATAATATTGGAATAAGATTCACCTTATAATATTGATAAAAATGAAAAAAACATATAAGATATATCTTTTATGCGGAATGCTCTTCATGTTACCGGGATTTTTCTCATGTGAAAGCTACCTGGATAAATCGCCCGATTCAACCGTCTCGGAGATTGAAGCATTTAAGAATTTTACAAATTTCCAGGGATTCGTCGAAGAGATTTATAATTGCATTCCCGATAAGGAAAAGTGTTACTGGACCACTTCATGGAACTGGGGTGATGATGAAATAATGAACACCGAAGGCGATTGGCACATGACTCATCAGGTGGATTTGGGAAATTTCTGGGGATGGCAGGCCGGAAGACTTTCTCAAGCCGGAAGCTGGTTAGACAAATCTTCAACCGATCCAACCTCTACCAATAAATTTAATCACGCGCTGTGGCCTCACGCATGGTATTCCATTCGAAAGGCTAATATCGGTTTGGCAAATCTGGATAAACTGACTGAAGCCTCTCAGGAAGAAAAAGACATCATTGCCGGACAACTGTATTTCTTCAGAGCATGGTGGCATTTTGAGCTGATGGAGTATTTAGGCGGACTTCCCTATGTGGATCAGGTTTTGTCTTCCAGCGAAAAGCTGACCTTACCGCGCCTTACTTATCAGGAATGTGCCGATAAAGCCGGTGCCGATTTTGCAAAAGCTGCCGAATTGTTGCCTGTAGATTGGGATAAAACAACCGTAGGACGACGTACAGCCGGTAAAAACCAACTCCGCGCCAATAAAATCATGGCACTCGGCTATCTGGGGAAAAACTATCTCTGGGCTGGCAGTCCGCTCATGAAAAACGGAGCTCAGACAGGCGGATCCAATACCTATAATTACGATGTGGAATATTGCAAAAAAGCCGCCGAAGCTTTTGGACAATTGCTTTCACTGGTGGAAAGCGGAAAAACTCAGTATTCACTGGCCGAATTCAAATATAAGGATATTTACAGTCACGTCAAAGCGGCTGATGCCACTTCATGTTTCTCGGATATTTTTTATACCACCGGACAAAGCTGGTTGATGCCGGGCTCTACCGAAGCCATCTTCAGAGGACCTTCAACCGATTTTAACGGCAGCAACTGGAATACAACCAAAACTTTTGGACCTAAAGTTAACGGGCTGGTTGAACACGATAATATCATCCACCAACCAACTGCCAATTACGTAAATTTATACGGCATGGAAAATGGATTGCCTCTCAATGATCCCGAATCCGGATTTGACCCGAAACAACCATTCAAAAACCGCGATCCCAGGTTTTATCATGATATCGTATTCGATGGATTTAAGTATGTGAATGCCACTATGCCGGCCGATCAGGAGTTCATGCGTTATACCCAACTTTACACAGGTGGTATCATGCGCAGCGATCAGAACGCAAGCCGAACGGGTTATTTCATACAGAAATTGGTGCCTCACACAGCTAATAAATACGACGGAGCATACAACTGGAGCGGAAGTTTACACGTTTATCTTCCATATATGCGATTGGGAGATATATATTTGATGTATGCTGAAGCTTGTACCGCATTTGGCGGAGCAACAGGCAAATCCAGCAACTTCACTAAAACGGCAGAGGAGGCTATCAATACCCTTCGCGAAAGAGTAGGTGCCGGCAAATTGAATGCAAAATACACTGCCGACAAAAACAAGATGATGGACGAAGTGAGAAGAGAACGTGCTGTAGAATTATCATTCGAAGGTTTTCGTTTTAATGACCTGCAACGTTGGTTATTGCTTACTGAGTATCCTTACAATGTAAAAACCTCGCAGGAGTTTGACAGAGTAGAAAACAATGATTTCTATAAAACAAACGATCCGAAAAATGCCCGGGTTGCCAATTTCAGAGAAAAACAAATTCTGACGCGTCAGTTTGGTACAAAACATTACTGGTTCCCGCTGAAAGTTTCTGACACGTCCATGTATCCTGAATTCGGACAAAATCCGGGATGGTAATTCAAGCAGAGTTAAAGAAATGTGAAACTATAAATGAACAAAACATGAAATACATACAATCAAAATTCATTTTGCTGGTAATTACAACACTTATCCCGTTATGTATAAGTGCTCAGACGGTTCAGGAAAATGAAACCAAGCCGCTGAATAGTGCTAAAGATTCGCTGGTACAGATTGCATTTCGTAAAGCCAGTCAAACCAACCTGATGGGAAGCATTTCAGTGGTAAATTACGAAGAACTGACCAAACGAAACTACAACACCTATAGTTTGGACAATATGCAGGGATATGTTGGAGGTTGGAACGGAGCATCTCTGTGGGGGATGGACTCCTACCTGGTAATGGTAGACGGTGTGCCCCGTGATGCCAACAACGTACTGCCCACAGAAATAGATCAGGTATCTTTTCTGAAAGGAGCTTCAGCTGTAGTGTTATATGGAAGCCGCGCCGCTAAAGGCGTAGTTCTTATCACTACTAAAAGAGGAAAAGCCGAACCCCTGAAAATTACCGGAAGAGTAAATACCGGCTTCAACGTAGCTAAAAGTTATCCCAAATACTTAGGTTCAGCGGAATATATGACGCTTTATAATGAAGCGCTTGCAAACGATGGACTGACAAAGCTTTACAGCGATGCCGACATATATAATAATTTTACAGGAAACAATAAGTACCGTTATCCGGATGTACATATGTATTCATCGGATTACCTGAAAAAATATAATAACAGATCGGATGCAGTGGCTGAAATAACAGGTGGAAACAGTTTTGCCCGTTTTTACAGCAATATTGGTTATTATCGCGAAAATGATGTATTCAAATTCGGACAGGCAAAAAATAACAGTACAGACCGCTTGAATGTACGTGGAAATATTGATATGCATATTTCGAACAATATCAGTGCTTACGTCAATGCAAATGCTACTTTTTACAATACCAACACGGCCAAAGGCGATTATTGGGAAGCAGCATCTACGTTGCGCCCCAACAGAATTTCTCCGTTAATTCCCATCAGCTACATTGATCCGAAAGATGATCTTTCGCTTACCTTGATCAACAACAGCAGCAATATAATTGATGGAATTTACTTTTTAGGTGGCACACAGGTAGATCAAACCAATATTTTTGGAGATTACTATGCTGCCGGAAAAAACAAATGGACCAGCCGTCAGTTCCAGTTTGATACCGGTGTAGATATCGACTTAAAGAATGTGTTAAAAGGGCTGTCGTTCCAGACACAGTTTGCTGTTGACTATGCTACTTCGTACAATACCTCTTACGACAATACGTATGCGGCATTTACTCCTACATGGTCCAATTACAACGGTAAGGATGTTATTTCCAGTCTGGTAAAACAAAATAACGATAAAAAATCCGGTGTCCAAAATATTAGTGGAAGTGCCAATCGACAGACCATCGCATTCTCGGGTCAGTTGAATTACAAAACCTCCATTGATGATGTACATAACTTCAATGCAATGCTCATAGCCGCAGGTTATCAGCAGACCGAATCGCAAGTGTACCATCGTACCGGAAATGCTAATCTGGGATTATATTTAGGTTACAATTATTTGAAAAAATATTTTGTTGAATTCAGCGGAGCCGAAGTTCATTCGGCAAAATTGGCCAAAGGACACAGAAATGCATTTTCACCTTCGCTTACGCTGGGATGGAAATTAAGCAACGAAGACTTCCTCGCCGGAACAGCTGTTGACGACATGATGCTTAGCCTCTCAGGAAGTATCCTCAATACTGATTTGGATATCTCTGATTTTTACATGTACGAAGCCAGCTACGATCAGGCAAACGGAGCCTGGTGGGGATGGAATGACGGCGCTTCAGAACACTCTACAAATTCAATCAAGGGAGCTAATAAAGATCTGACTTTTGTCAAGAGAAAAGAACTGTCAGCTAATTTGAAAACATCGTTGTGGAAAAGATTGATCACTGCCGATATGTCAGTCTTCGTTAATTCTACCGAAGGATTGGTGATCAGACCATCATCAGTTTTCCCGAATTATTTCTTTACCTATTATCCCGATGCTTCGTTTGTACCCTATTATAATTACAACAACGATAGCCGCAGCGGATTCGATTTTAATGTAAATATGAATAAGCGTTTGGGTGAAGTGGATCTTTCATTAGGCGTTTCAGGAACGTATTATACCACCAAAGCTACCAAACGGGACGAAAACTATCAGTATGATTACCAAAACAGAGCTGGGAAACCGATTGATGCCGTGTTTGGACTGGAAAGTATGGGATTTTTCTCAGACCAGGCCGATATTGCAAGCAGCCCGACACAGAAATTTACAGAAGTAGTGCCCGGTGATATTAAGTACAAGGATCAAAACGGTGACGGTGTAATAGATCAGAAAGATGCTGTATATCTTGGCAAAGGAGGATGGTACGGACTTCCGTTTACGATGGGCGTAAACTTCACCGCAAAATGGAAAAATTTCACATTATTTGCCCTTGGAACAGGTGGCTGGGGTGCTTATGCTATGAAAGACAACACCTATTTCTGGGTATATGGCGACAGAAAATACTCTGAAGTAGTACGTGGACGTTGGACAGAAGCAACCAAAGAAACAGCCGTTTATCCTCGTCTGACCACTCAGAGCGGAGACAATAATTTCAGAAATTCCGATTTCTGGATGTATAAAAACGATCGGTTTAACCTGGCGAAAATCCAGTTAACGTATGATTTCCCGAAAAGTATGCTCCAGAATTCATTCATCCACGAAGTGTCGGCATACGTGAGCGGATCTAATTTATTGACCCTATCCAAAGAACGTGAAATATTGGAAATGAGCGTGGGAAGTGCTCCCCAGACACGTTTTTATAATGTAGGTTTGAAAGTAGCTTTCTAATAAATAAGTAACAAAACAGGAATAGTATTATGAATAAAATAGTAAAAATTCTGGCACTTATAACGCTGATAACACTTTCAGCATGTGAAGATGTATTCACACCTGCAATTGAAAATATTCGTGGAATAGATGCCATGTATCAGGAACCAACGTATGCGCAGGGTATCCTTGCAAATGCATACATACTTCTTCCATACAACTCCAATCCAACAAGCGATGTAGCAACCGATGATGCCGTATCAAACGACAATGCAAATACATACAGGCTTATGGCTACAGGCGCCTGGACTGCCAGTAATAATCCGGTATCGCAGTGGCAAAACAGAAGAAACGCCATTCAATATCTGAATATTTTTCTGGATAATGTAGATAAAGTGGAATGGAGTAAAGATGAGACAGTACGCAAACTGTACACCAACCGCTTAAAAGGTGAAGCGTACGGTCTGAGAGCTTTGCAGCTTTATTATCTGTTGATGGCTCATGGCGGTTGGACAAGTGATGGAAAACTGATGGGAGTACCCATTCTTACAAAACCGGAATCGACCTCTTCGGATTTCAATTTGCCAAGGAATACATTCCAGGAATGCATTCAGCAGATTTTTGACGATGCGCAACAGGCTATCGAATTGCTCCCTGTCGACTTCGGAGATGTTGCTGACGATGCTTCCATTCCGGCCAAATTCAAAGCTTTAGGTGTAACCAAATCGGGAGATTACAACCGTGTGAATGGAAATATTATGAAAGGCCGTATCACCGGGCGAATAGTAGAAGCTGTACGTTCGCAGGCTGCACTTCTGGCAGCCAGTCCCGCATACAACACCGGTACAACTGTCACCTGGGCCGACGCTGCCAATCATGCTGCCACCGTGCTCGACAGAATTAACGGAGTAAGCGGTTTGGACAAAAATGGGGCAACCTGGTACACTAATACTGCTGAAATCACCGCATTGGCTGCAGGTTCAAATCCTCCCGAAATTATCTGGAGGAGCGATAAAAGTAATTCCACAGATGGAATAGGGATAGAACTGGAAAAGAATAATTATCCACCTTCACTTTACGGTAAAGGACGGGTTAATCCAACTCAAAATCTGGTTGATGCCTTCCCGATGGCAAACGGTTATCCGATTGTAGATGCACAAAGCGGGTATTTGACAACTAACCCGTATTCAAATCGTGACCCCCGCCTTACCAAATACATTCTGGTAAACGGAGGAACTCAGGGACCAGGCAGCAACGTAATCACTACCGGAACATACGGTACAAATAATGATGCAATCAATAGAGAAGTAGGATTATCGACCCGTACAGGTTATTATCTGCGCAAACTTTTACGACCCGACTGTAACCCGGATCCGAATTACAACACTGGTCAATACCACTATACCGCCCGTATTCGTTATACCGAAATTTTCCTTAACTATGCCGAAGCTGCCAATGAGGCTTACGGACCTACAGGAAACGGAACTCATGCATACAGTGCCTACGATGTGATTAAAGCCATTCGGGTACGTGCAGGTGTAGGAACGTCCAACGGAGATGCATACCTGGAAAGCATTAAAAGTGATAAGGATAAAATGCGCGAATTGATAAGAAATGAACGTCGGTTGGAACTGTGTTTCGAAAACTTCCGGTTCTGGGATTTGCGCCGCTGGAAAGTGAACATGAATGAAGCTGCTAAAGGGGTTCAGATAGACAGAAATGATGACCTGACGCTGCAATTTAAGCCATTGAATGTGGAAAACCGGGTGTACAAAGATTTCATGTATTATGGACCAATTCCTGATGATGAAACACGCAAGTGGACCAATTTATTACAAAATGCCGGTTGGTAAAAATGATAGTAACAATAAATTTAAAAATTATAATCACATGAAACGAATAAATATAGTATACATACTGGCCGCGGGACTTTTTTCGGTGTTGATTTCCTCGTGTCGAAATCAGGATATAAAATTTCCTGATTATGACTACAGTACGGTATATTTCGCTTACCAATACCCGGTAAGAACCATTGTGCTTGGCGAAGATATCTATGATACCAGCCTTGACAATCAACACAAGTGCATGATATATGCAACTATGGGAGGTGTTTATTCCAACGACCAGAAAATTGCAATTGATGTTGCTGTAGATAATGCGCTCACCAATAATCTGTTCTTTGCAGCAAGCAATCCCGTGCAGGCTATGCCTTCGAATTATTATCAGCTGGCATCCAATCAGATTTTGCTCGATAAAAGCCAGCAGGGAGGTGTGGAAGTACAACTTTCTGATGCATTCTTTGCCGATAAAAATTCGTTGAAAAACTCGTATGTCATACCGTTGCGGATGACAAAGGTTGTAAATGCCGACTCCATCCTCTCCGGTAAACCGAAATACAGCGGTGCTGTAAGAGGAAATACTGCCGACTGGGATGTGCTTCCTAAAGATTACGTACTTTACTGTGTAAAATTCATCAATCAGTGGCACGCCAGTTACCTTCGCCGCGGGGTGGATCAAATCACGAATAACGGAACCAGTTCTACCGCCATTCGTCATAAACAATATGTGGAAAACGATGAAATCAGCAGCCTGAAAACAGCTTCACTGATGACGAATGAATTTCCCGTTTCTGTTGTGAATGCCACTGGAGATAAACAAACCTGTACCCTGCTGCTTACTTTTGACAGCAGCAATAAGATTACAGTCTCAACTACTACCGAAGGATTTACAGCAACCGGTACGGGTACTTTTGTACCCAAAGGTGAGAAAAAGAGCTGGGGCAACAAAGACCGCGATGCGATATATCTCAATTACAACATCACGTCCGGTACAGGTGTTGCGTATGCTACCAAAGACACACTTGTAGCCAAAGACCGCGGTGTAAAACTTGAAACATTCAACCCTTTGTATGTGAAGTAATTAATTAATTTAAATCAAAAGAAAAATGAAGACAGTCAATAAAATTTTGATGCTGATTACTTTCACGGTTTTCTTTGTAGCCTGTGCTGATGACACAAGACTTGATTATGCTGTAGAGAAACCGGAAAATATAGCCATAGCAGAATATTTAAATAATTACGACGTACTGAAGGCTTATGTAAACCGTACTGAAAATCCGAAATTTAAATTAGGTGCCGGTGCAAGCCTTTCGGAATATGTAAGCAAAGGCCTGGTGTATCAGTTGCTCAATAGTAATTTTGATGAAATTACTATGGGATATGAAATGAAACACGGTGCTGTAGTGCAAAATGACGGAACGTTGAAATTAGACAATGTTCAGACATTGATTAAAACAGCACGGGAAGCCGGAACCACCGTTTACGGACATACGCTGGTTTGGCACGCCAATCAGAACGCCAATTATCTGAAAGGTCTGATTGCGCCAAAGGTTATTCCAGGAAGTACCGAACCAGCCTGGGAAGTAATTGCCAAACAGGATTTTGAAACAGGCGATGCATCCAACTACGAGTATAACAACAATGCGGTCGTGTCATTCACAGCGGCAGGTACAGGTGCTGCCGGAAAAGGGCGTGCTATCAAAATTACGAATGCTGAAGTAAGAACTAATGAGTGGGACTGCCAGTTCTTCGTAAAATTTGCCCCGGCTATGAAAGCCGGCGAAAAGTACATCCTGAGAATGGATGTACGCTCCGATGACCCTGCCACATTTGCCACACAGGCACACGTAGTACCTTATCAGTACAAACACTGGGACTTTTTTGGAAGCATATCTTCAACAAGTGCGTGGTCTGAATTTGTGAAAGAAATAACTGTTTCGGCAGATGTTGCAACCACAGGAACCATTGCTTTTAACCTTGGTAAAACAGCTACGAGCTACTACTTTGACAATATCAGGCTTGAAAAATTCAATGAAAAAGGGGGAAATGTGCCTGTTGACGCCGGATATGCCATGGTACTTACCAATCCTCAAACTCAAAACCCCTGGGAAGCACAGGTTGGAACCAACTTTGATGCATTGAAAAACGGCAAAAAGTACAATTTGACTTTCTGGGGCAAAGCCGACGCAAGCGCCACTCTTACTGCTGACCTTCAGACACCGTCAGGCTCTTATCCTTCAAATAGTTTGGGCTCGTTTACCCTGGGTACCAAATGGAGTGAGATAAAATTGTCAACAACAGTTACAGCTGCCGATCGTACCCGGTTCTTATTCAATTTTGGACAATACGTTGGCACCGTCTACATTGACAATGTAGTGTTGGTGGAAGACGGAACGACCAATAACCTGATCGGAAACGGAGATTTTGAAATCGGAGCAGTCAGTGGCTGGAACGGAGCATGGAATGGCATTGCAAAAATAGCCATTTCTGCAGATGGAAAAGGATTTGGCGGTATGGGCTCGGGTGATATCATCATTCCGAAAACCGACGAAGAAAAACGCCAGCTCATAGACGGTGCTCTTGAAAACTGGATATCCGGTATGCTTGGAGCTACAAAGGATTATGTCAAAGCATGGGATGTGGTAAACGAACCGATGTCTGACTGGCCCGATCCAACGAAACTCAAAACCGGAATCGGAAAAACCGATATGGCTGCCGATGAATTCTACTGGCAGGATTATCTGGGTAAAGATTATGCCGTGAGAGCCATCCAGCTTGCCCGTCAGTACGGAAATCCGGATGATTTGCTCTTTATCAATGATTACGGACTGGAAGGTGCTGACCAGAGAAAATGCCTGGGATTGATCGACTATGTGAAATACGTTGAAAGCAAAGGCGTAAAAGTGGATGGAATTGGTACACAGATGCATGTAACGTTGGGTACGACTTCACTGGATGCTATAATTGCCATGTTCAAAAATCTGGCTGCTACCGGAAAAATGATTAAAATATCAGAACTCGATATGGGGATCAGACCCGAAGGTACTGCAGCAAATTTGAAAACCGAACAGGTGACACTGGAGCAATCCAAAGCCATGGCTAAATTCTATCAGGACATTATCAAAGCCTATTTTGACAATGTGCCCGCTGCTCAACGCTACGGAATCACTCAATGGGCAACGACTGACAGCCCTGCCGGCTCATCCTGGAGAGCAGGCGAACCAATTGGTTTGTGGACTTCCGGCTATAACAGAAAACACACCTACGGCGGTTTCGCCAACGGTTTAGCTGGCAAAGTACTGTTCACTCCATCAAATTAATAAACCAAATAATTCCTCTTCTTCATATCCGGAGAAGAGGAATTATTGTGTTTACTCTTTTTTTCTTTTTATTAGAATTCATTTCCTGCACTATTCAATAAGCTTAAAGTTTTGATTTGAGAAAATATTAAACATGAAACACTCATGTTTAATAAAAATTTTGGACACACAATGGCATGATTAAATAACGTAAAACAAATGATATACGCTCAATATCCCCCCTTTCCCGATAGATCGGGACACGGTAAGGGGTTAGGGGGCCGATAAATAAATTATAAACATGAAATCATTTATAATCACAAGTATTATGTTTTTAACGTGCCTGACTATGCCGCTTCAAGCATCAAAACCCTTGAAGCCCTGGAATAAAGGAGCTTTTGAAACTCAGACGTACCGCAATGTTTTTGTTGAAATGGGTTATAAACCGGAGGCAGTCGATGCAAAACTGGATGCAATATTCAACGATCTATTCTACGGTTCGAATAAGATTTACTTTGAAGCAGCCGACACCATGGCCTATATTTCCGACATCAAAAATCACGATGTGCGTACTGAAGGAATGTCGTACGGACTTATGATAGCCGTTCAGTTTGACAAAAAGGAGATGTTTGACAGGCTCTGGCGCTGGGGAAAGAAATATATGCAGCATCAGGAAGGACCAATGAAAGGCTATTTTGCCTGGAGTTGTAAAACAGACGGCACACGCAATGCGTTTGGACCGGCCTCGGATGGCGAACTGTATTATGTCACGGCTTTGATTTTTGCTTCCAACCGCTGGGGCAACGATACCGGAATTAATTACCTGGCCGAAGCGCAAAATATCCTGAATTGTTCGCAGGAAAAAACAGGCGAGTTTGGAGTTGTGCCTTTAATACATCCGAAACACAATTTAATTACCTTTGTACCGATGGGAAGAGCTGCCGATTTCACTGACCCTTCTTACCATGTCCCTGCATTTTACGAAGTCTGGGCCCGCTGGGCAGATGACGGACGCGCCGATTACTGGCGTGAGTGTGCCGCGAAAAGTCGCGTATACCTGCATAAATCCATTCATCCCGTTACAGGTCTTAATCCCGACTACAACAACTACGATGGAACTTTACTTAACAGCGGCAGAATTATCGGTGATGCTTTCCGGTTCGATTCCTGGCGTGTGCCGATGAATATCGCGCTGGATTATTCCTGGGTAAATGTGGATAAAAAATGGCAGCAGGCCTATGCGAATAAAATTCAGAAATTCCTGTATTCTAAAGGTTTGTACACATTCGTTGATCAGTATAACGTGGACGGAACCGATGTAAAAGAAATACTGGAAGCAGGTGAGCACAAGGCGTTAAGGCACTCTTTGGGACTAGTTGCAACATCAGCTGCCGTTTCAATAGCCGCCAAAAACAAGATGAGCCGCGAGTTTGTCGACCAGCTCTGGAATGCAAAACACGAGCCTTATGAAGACGGTTATTTTGATGCGTATTACGATGGTTTGTTAAGGCTATTTGCATTTATGCATTTGAGCGGCCGGTATCAGATTATTTTTCCTGCTAAATAAAAGGTGAAAAACCCGGCAGAATGATGTATATTGATTATTGGATATTTTCAAAACAGGAAAATTAAAAAAAAATAAACGATGAAATTATTGCTTAGAAAGCTGTTATTTATTGTTTTTCTATCTGTTGGAGTTGCAGGTACAGCGGCTCAGAATGCTGAAAATCCTGTTATTTTTGCAGATGTGCCCGATATGTCGATGATAAGAGTAGGAGATACCTACTACATGAGCAGCACTACTATGCATATGAGCCCGGGTGTGCCCATCATGAAATCGACCGATTTGGTGAACTGGAAACTGGTAAGCTATTGCTACTCAACGCTCGATGATGTGGATGCTCTCAACCTGGAAAACGGAAAAAATGCGTACGGAGCTGGCTCATGGGCAAGCTGTATCCGCTACGTGAACAAAACATTCTATGTTTCCACATTCGCTAATACCACCGGTACGACTTATATTTATTCTACCAAAGACATAGAAAAAGGACCCTGGAAAGTGAAAAAATTCAAACCCTCCTATCACGACCATACCATTTTCTTTGATGATGATGGTAAAATATACATGATTTGGGGGGTGGGACGATTGAAAATGGTTGAATTAAAAGAAGATCTCACGGGAATAAAAGAAGGAACCGAAAGAGTACTGATCGAAAATGCCAGTGCTCCTGCCGGTACTAATATTATGCTCCAATCCGAAGGTTCTCAGATGTTTAAGGTTGGCGGAAAATATTACCTTTTCAATATTACCTGGCCCCGAAACGGAATGCGAACGGTGGTCATTCACAGAGCCGACAAAATCACAGGTCCTTACGAAGGACGTCTTGCATTGCAGGACCTTGGCGTGGCACAGGGAGGATTAATTGATACACCGGAGGGAGTTTGGTACTCCTATTTATTCCGTGATTACGGAGCGGTAGGACGTATTCCGTATTTGGTCCCCGTGAAATGGGAAGATGGCTGGCCGGTTTTGGGAAAAGAGGGAAAAGTTCCGGTTTCACTTGATTTGCCCGCCGGGAAAGTACTTATTCCCGGAATAGTTGCTTCTGACAATTTCAAACGTAAAAAAAACGATCCAAAACTTCCGCTTGTATGGCAGTGGAACCACAATCCGGACAATTCACGTTGGAAAGTGAATGGAAAAAAAGGCTATTTCCGGATTACTACGGGACGTGTGGATAGTGATATTCTGATGACTAAAAACATGCTTACACAGCGAACAATAGGACCAAAATGTGAAGGAGAAACCCGGATTGATGTGTCTGCAATGAAAGATGGAGATGTTGCGGGGCTCATTCTTCTGCAGTCAAAATACGGATATGCAGGCGTGAAATTTGAGAATGGGAAAAAATACATTGTCATGGTAAATAACGGCTCCGGCCAACCCGTAGAAGTGGAAAGAATTCCGCTGAAAGGCCGGAAAGTTTACTTCAAAGCGACTTGCGATTTCACAAACAAGCGCGATATTGCTGATTTTTATTACAGCCTCGATGGCAAAAAATGGAACAAAATCGGTTCTCCCCTGAAAATGGAATACACACTTTCTCACTTCATGGGATACCGGTACGGATTATTTAATTCTGCTACCAAAACGGCAGGAGGTCACGTAGATTTCGATTATTTCAACATAAATTACACGAACTAAAAATTCAAATTCAGCGAACATGAAAAAGATGCAATTTAACTTGTTCATTTTAAGCTTGATAGGATTAATGACCATAAATCCTTTTGCAGAAATGAAAGCGGTAAAAAAGTCAACAAACAAGTCAGCAACCAACAATCCTGTTTTCACCAGTTACGTTTATCAGGCTGAAGATCAGGTATATAAAAATTATCCGCTTAAATCGGATGAGTTTTACAATCCCATTTTGCAGGGATGCTATCCCGACCCGTCCATTACCCGAAAAGGTG
>CALMZF010000051.1 GCA_937870645.1 uncultured Paludibacter sp.
AATTCCACAAATTCATTTTCAGAAACTTTCTCAACTCTGTAAGAAGCAGCGAACTGCAGTATTTTATTAACCGATGTTTCGCTCGGGTTCATTGCTGATACCGTTGAAACTTTCTGTGAATTAATTTTTAGAGTTGAATGAACCAGAGTAGAAACTTTTCGCATAGGCTTTTTTCGTTTTTTTTTTATAATAATCAAACGAAAGCTTTTGCATTATAGTATATGAAATTCAAAAATTATTTCAATTCCAGTTGTATGTCATTTTCGTGAGCAATGCGCCGCATATTCAAGAGCGCATACCGCATTCTTCCAAGGGCGGTATTGATGCTTACTTCGGTGCGCTCGGCAATCTCTTTGAAACTCAAATCTTCGAAAAACCTCATTCTGACAACTTCCTGTTGAGATTGGGGTAGATAATCAATAAGATGTATGACATCGGTGAGAACCTGTTCATTACTGATGGTATCTTCCACGCTTTTTTCCGAAAGTTTGGAGTTGTTGATAATGTCGTACTCCAGCCCATCGGCCGAAAATGTATTTTCATTTTTTTCGCGGCGAAAATGGTCAATGATCAGATTATGGGCTATGCGGTTTACCCAGCCGAGAAATCGTCCGGTTTCTACGTAGCGGCCCTGTTGGATGGTGGCAATGGCTTTGATGAATGTTTCCTGAAATATGTCTTCGGTAAGTTCCTTGTTGCGTACAATTAGATAAATGTACGTGTAAACTTTTGATTTGTAGCGCGATAATAATATTTCGAATGCCTGATTGTTGCCATCTTCATACAACTTAACCAAAATTTCGTCGGTTAGCTGACAAATGTTTTTCATTACTTCCTGATTTTTAGTTTAAAGTAATTTTTGGCAATAGGCGTATAAATATTATTTTTTAGGAGGTGAATAAATAATTTATTGGGTGCAAATGTATGTAATCCTTTTTTTAATTCCAAAAAAAATAACAATTTGTTGTGAAAAAATTAAAAAAATATAAAACAGCAACAAATATTGCAGCCAAATACAATTTTGACACAGCAAATATTGTGCCGTAATTATTCGACAAACAAAACCAGTCCTTTGAGGTATTCGCCCTCCGGATGATAAATGTTGATGGGATGGTCTGCCGATTGGGTCAGCTGGTGCAGAATTCTCACATTACGTTTGGCTTCGGCTGCCGCACTGAACACTGCCAGCCGGAACTGGTCCTTGTTGATGACCTGCGAACAGGAGAATGTGAAGAGGATGCTGTTGGGCTTAATTTGTTCCAAAGCCTTCCTGTTCAGTCTTTTGTAACCTTTCAGAGCGTTACGTACAGCTTCGCGGTGTTTGGCAAAAGCGGGCGGATCAAGTACAATCAAATCATATTCCTCGCGCTTATCGTTGAGGAATTTGAAGGCATCTTCGGCAAACGAAACATGATTTTTTGCGTCGGGGAAATTGATGGCTACATTGCTGTCGGTGAGTTCGATGGCTTTGGCCGAACTATCGACCGAGTGCACCAGTTCGGCTCCACCTCGCAGCGAATACACCGAAAATCCACCGGTGTAGCAAAACATATTCAGCACTTTTTTCCCTTTTGAATATTTTTCGAGCAGAGCGCGGTTTTCCCGCTGATCCACAAAGAAACCTGTTTTCTGACCTTTCAGCCAATCGACCTTAAACTCAAGTCCATTTTCCATGGCTTTGAACGCATTTCCCGCTTTCCCTATCAGGTATCCGTCCTCCGGTTCAATAGGAGCATTGAAAGGAAGGGTGGTTTCTGATTTGTAATACACATTTTTAACAGCCGGAACCACTGCTACAATAGCCTCAGCAATGGCCTGACGGCTAAGATGCATACCTACTGAATGTGCCTGAAACACTGCTGTATCATCGTAAACATCAGCTATAAGCCCCGGCAGCGAATCACCTTCGCCGTGAATGAGCCGGTAAGTATTGTTGTAAGGCGGATTAATCAGACCCAACTCCCTGCGAACGGTATATGCCTGACTGATTTTTTGCTGCCAGTAATTATTGTCAATATCTACCTTTTCGAAACTTAACACACGTACGGCAATGCTGCCAATCTGATAGTGTCCGGTAGCCAGGAAATTACCCTGATTATCAAGCGCATCTACCAACTCACCTTCCGTGGGCTTCCCGTTGATGTGCTGAATGGCACCCGAAAAAACCCAGGGATGGAAACGGAGTAAACTTTCTTCTTTTTTCGGTTTAAGATGTACGGTAATCATATTTGAATTTTTTCGGTTAATTAGCACTGTTAAGTTGGGCAGAATTTGCATCAGACATCAGTTTGTCAATTTCTTTCTGACTGAGTTTGTCTTTAACGACAAGTTTCAGATAAATTTGCAGGCTTGCCCAGGCATCTGTGGCTGCGTAAGTCATTTGCTGCCCGGTAAGTTCGGGATTTTCCCAGTTGCTCAGACGTTGAGATTTTGAAATTTTCTGACCAAAAAGGATGGCATACATTTTTTGAAGTCCCAGTTCGAGAATGCCGTAATCTTTGGCAATACTCTGAAGGTCAACCACATTACGAGGCTTAATGATGGATCGTTTGCTGAGCCCGTTGAAATCATCGCGCAATGAGAGCCCTACTTTTTTGACGTTCACATCCATCAGAAATTGTAATAATTCGTTTGGGAAACCGATCTTATTCAGCCTGAAAAGGTAGCATTTCTCCTCAGATGCAATCTGGACGAGCGATACCTTGTGGATGGTGCCACGCTGGAACGATGGTTTGGTTTCGGTATCCAGTCCCACCACTTTCTGCTGTTTCAGATAATCGAGTGCGGGTTTTACTTTAGCCGGTTCATCTACAACTACTATTTCACCTTTAAATTCGGCTATGGGCAGGGTGTTGACTTCCTCTTTGCTTATTTTTGACTTCAGCATGTGTTGATTATTCTTCATCTGTTTGAAATTTCAGGAAGCTATCGCGGTCGAGTTTTCGGTAATCTTTCGGGTTCAATCCTGCGTCATCCTCTTCGAGACCGAAATTTTCGCCGTAACGCACGGCATGAAGGGCACGGAGCGCATTCAGCAGTTTTTGTCCCCAATGTTCAGCGAAAGTCTCCAGGCAAACCTGCAAGGCATTTTCCATGATTTCAGTTTCGCCAATCCGGTAATTGGCCGCAAAATCTTTAATTTCCTGATAAATGTCAGCTAAATTTTCGGATACGAATGCTGCTATCGGTGTGTCGCTGTAAGCCATGTCGGGATGGAAAACCTCCAGGTAGCTATCATCCGCTCCAAGTAAAGTTTCAACTTGTTCCTTCACAAAGAGGTAATCCTCTTCGGTAACGAAATGTTCGATATCTCCTTCGGTATTCAATTCTGAGATGTCAACCAGGGATGTTTTGAGGTAAAGCAGGGGCAGCATCCTGGTGCAAGTAGCAATGAATTCCGGCTTTGGCAGTTCAGTTGCATTTTCCAGCAATAGGCAGGTCTCGGCTGCCACTGTTACGAATTCGATGACGTTTTTTGAGAATACAAATTGTTCTTGTGCCATGTTCTATTTTTAATATTGCAAAAGTAGCAAAAAATATCTACTTTTTCATTTTTTCAAGTGCTCTTGCTTTCAGGTAGCGTTCGAGCGATTCGGGGGTTGTTTTCCAGCGCTGATGCATCCAAACCCATTGTGTGGGATTTTTCCGAATCATTTCTCCCAGTATTTTATTCTGATTAATTGTGTTCGTCATCAGATCCTGAGCCTGATCACCCGTTTTCGTAGCAGGGAGTTCGGGGTAGATTGTAAAAAGGTAATCCCCGTCTTCGCGGCGAGTCATTGCCATGGGCACCAGGGCGGCATCGGTATCGGCCAGTAAGCGGGAGGCTCCCAGAGGAGTATATGCAACTTTTCCCAAAAAATCGACGAAAACACCTTTTACGCGGGTGTCCTGATCGGTCATAATGATAAGACATTCGCCACGTTTCAATACCTCTGTCAGCGCCTGATAAGAACCTTCACGGGTAATATTCTTCATGCCCCGCCGGGTGCGAAATTTCACCATCAGCCATTCGAGTAACTCCATTTTCATGGCTTTGCTGGCAGCCGAAGTGGAGTAACCGAGCATGGGAGGCGTGATGGCAGCAAATTCCCAGGAGCTCATGTGCGGCACAAGGCAGATTACACCCTTACCGCGTTGGTAGGCTGCTTTCAAATGCTCTTCACCCGTCACTTTCACCAGTCTGAAATACTTCTTTTTGTCTTTCACATGCGAATAAGCCATGTAATCGAAAAATGACTTGACCGATTCAGTCAGGGAAGCTTTTGCCATTTCAGTTAATTGGATGTCCGTGACTTCGTTACCGTAAATCAATTTGAGATTGTGCAGCGCCCTGTTACGAGATTTTTTTCCAAATTTATAAAACATCCTGCCACCAAAATCAGCAAACCGGCGAACCCATTTTATTGGTAGAATTCTGAAAATAAAGATGGTGAGCAACAATGGCAGGAAAAGCAGCAGTAACACCGTTTTGCGGCGAACGGTCTTGATTTGATATTTATATTTTGAAAAAATACGCATTTGTTAATATTTAATGAAACAATAACGGGTCAAACTGCGTTATATTAGCAAAAAGCAAAACATTAACCCACCTGAAAAAACAACTACTCATGGAAGATAATGCGGATAAACTTGTAGTCGCCAAATATTACGATTCGGTGCTCAATGCAGAACTCGATATGGAAGTGCTAAAAAGCAACGGTATTGAAAGTACATTCACGAGCGATATGATGGTTGGGATTTTTCCTCTTTTCGATGAGAAGGAAAGAGGTATCAGCCTGTTGGTATTCGAAGCCGATCTGGATAAAGCGCTCCAAATCCTGGACGAATACCACCATTCGATGCCGGTGAACGAATAATCAGTCGTACAAGTGAAATATTCTCTCCATCAGTTGCCATTTTTCATCGGAACTAGCCCCCTTTTCAGCCAGTTGAAATACGGTCATGTAATCTTCCCATTCAGCCTGACGGGGAAGTGTGGCTAATTTTGCAAAAGCTTTATCCCAATTAAAATCCACAGGGGTTTCGAGTATCATGAACAGCCGCGTACCCAGCAGGTAAATTTCCATCTCCAGTATGCCCACTTCCCGGATGCCGGCCGGTATTTCTTTCCATACTTCCTGTTCACTGTGTCGTTTTACATATTCGGCTATCAGTTGGGGATCGTTCCTCAGATCCATCGTCTGGCAAAACCGTTTGGTAGGCACATCGAATTTTTTGGTATAGTAGCCTTCTTTTTGATTTTCCATCTTATGTATATTTGTTGTTGTGAGTTTGTTCAGCAGTCGTTTGATCGTTTCATTCAG
>CALMZF010000052.1 GCA_937870645.1 uncultured Paludibacter sp.
TTTCATATCAAATATTTTGTAATATTCAAAACTAATATTTCTTATTCCCCTTCAGGGGTTAGGGGTTTATGCCAATGCATCAATCATACTCATTATTTCGGCACTCGAACATGCAATGAGGTTTATTGCATCGGGCTCACAAACCGGAGCACACATGCCGCAACCTTTACATACGGTATTATTGATTTCGGCTATCACTTTTTTGTCTTTTTCTATTTTCAGAATAGCATCAAAGGGACAAGCTTCTTCGCAGGCACCGCACCACGTACATTTGTCGGGATCAATGGTTGCAACCAGCGGGTCGGTTTCAAGTTCGCCTTTACTCACAATGGAATACGATTTGGTAGCAGCCGAAAGTGCTGAATTAACCGATTCTGCAATGTTTTTCGGTCCCTGACACGCTCCGGCAATGGTAATTCCATCGATAACCGTTTCCACCGGACGAAGTTTCATGTGTACCTCGTTGTAGAATTTATCGCGTCCTTTGGGTAATTTGAACAGACTTCCAATCGTATTGTTGTCGCTGCGTGGGACCATTCCGGTAACCAATACCACCAAATCGGCTTCCACTTCTATTTCTCTGCCGTTGGTCAGAATATCATTGATTTTTACAATGGTTTTACGAGCTTCGGTAGTTACAGTTGGCAGACCGTCTTCGTACGATTGCAGGTAAATATCGCCCTGACGCAGCGAATCGGCGTACAGGATTTCCTGTTTTCCATACGTGCGCAGACCGCGGTTGAAGTGATAATTGGTAATATTATTGAATTTCTTTTTGGCAGTTACAGCGGCATGAATGGTAGAGGTACAGCAATTGCGCGAACAATAGGTATTTTCACCATCTGTCTGACGACTTCCCACACAATAAATATAGGCTATGTTTTTAACTTCCCTGCCATTGTGCACCAGCTTGTCAAACTGTGTATCAATCATCCGTTTGAACTGAGGCAGCGTAATCACATTGTCGGAAGTAGCGTAACCAAATTCGCCGTAAGCGGGCGTGTAGGGATCGAAACCGGTGGCCATCAGAACTGAACCGACCGTAATATCGATAATTTCCTCTTTTTCAGTGAAATCAATGGCTTTACATACTTTTTCGCATTCGCCGCATCGGGTGCAGTTTTTAATGTCGATAACCGGAATTTGCGGATATTCGCTCGGGTAGTTTTTGTAAATAGCCTTGCGTGAATTGGTTCTGAAATTAAACTCATCGGGCACTTCAACCGGGCAAACTTCGATAGCTCTTTTCAGATCATCCGGATGGCATGCCGATGCATTGATATATCGCGGGGTTTTCTTTACTTTGAGTGAAATATTTCCCACACTTCCCTTATTCTCAATCACTTCGGAATTGGTCATGATGGTGATGTTGTCGAATTTGGTCAGCTCGGTGTACAGTCGTTTCACCATATCTTTGCCGGTTTCGGTGGTGGTGGAGAGCGAATCCCACTGCACTACCCGTCCGCCAACAAAGGGTTCCTTCTCGATAAGAATAACTTCGGTATCTTTCTCGGCCAGCGAAATGGCTGCTTTCATACCGGCTACACCGGCTCCAATTACAGCAACTGTTTTTTTGGCTTTAATTTTATTTGTTTCCAGTGCCTCAGCATAACGCGACTTGGCAATGGCTGCTTTTACCAGGTGAATGGCTTTTTCGGTGGCACCCATTTTGTTGTCGGAGTGCGCCCACGAGGCCTGTTCGCGGATATTGGCATGTACGTAGGTGTATTTGTTCAAATCAGCCCGAACAGATACATTGCGGAATGTTAACTGATGAAGTTTTGGTGAACATGAAGCCACAATAACGCCATCAAGTTCATTTGCTTTGATATCTTCGACCATGTCGCGCTGATTGCTATCGGAGCAGGCAAACATGGTGGTTTTGGATATAAAGACAATATCTTCACCCTCTATCGACTGGCGGACTTTTTCCACATCTACATAATCGGAAATATTGCCACCGCAATGACATATATAAACTCCTATTTTCTTTGGTTTCTTTTCCATGATTAGCAGGTATTTAAGGGTGTTGAACTAAGTAACTGATTGCTTCAGACGATGCCGAACCGGCCGAAAGTATAGAATCGGGAATATCCATGGGTCCGGTGGCTGTACCGGCTACAAAGACACCTTTGATACTTGTTTTGGAAGGACTGGCAAGCAGGTCGCTTTGTCCTACAAAATTAAATTCATCCAGTGCAAGCGTTTCGTTTTCGAAGAATTTGTCAATTCCCTTGTTTGGTAATACTCCTGTTGACAAAATTACCATGTCATGTTCGGCTTCCTGAAGTTTTCCCTCATTAATATCTTCGTAGCGGAGAATGAGGTTTCCGCCTTCTTTTTCGGTGATGCGTCCGATTTTTCCTTTTACAAAGTTCACGCCCATCCCTTTGGCCTGTTGGTAGAACTCTTCAAATCCCTTACCAAACGAGCGGATATTGATGTAATAAATGGTTACATCGGCCATTGGCAAAGCGCCCATAAGCAACTGCGCCTGCTTGATGGAATACATGCAACAAATTTGCGAACAGATGGGATTACCCACTGAGGCATCGCGTGAGCCCACACATAGAACGTAGGCTATTTTATCGGGCACTTTTCCATCACCCGGGCGGAGGATGGTGTTGAACGGACGGGTTGGAGCCAGTTCACGTTCCATTTGAAGGGCAGTAATTACATTTTTATATTGTCCGTAACCGTATCGGGGCATTTTTTGGGCATCGAACATATCAAATCCGGTAGCTATAATTACCGTTTTCACATGCAAATTCATAATTTCAGTCTCCATCGTAAAATCAATGCAGTTGGTAGGGCAAACTTTTTCGCAGGCACCACAAAGCGTGCAATTTTCAATATCGATGGCAGCCGCTTTTGGGCTGCAAATGCTGAATGGAATAAATGCAGCTTTGCGGCCTATCAGTCCAAACTGATACTGGTCGCGTACATTGACCGGGCAGGCTTTTTCGCAAAGCTGGCAGGCGGTACAATCTTCAATATGTACATAACGTGGCTGCCTGGTTACTTTTGCAGTGAATTCATTATCGCTGAGTTTGCGGATATTGCTCACTTCTGTACCTGTGAATATGGTGATATTCGGGTGGCGTGAAATTTCGGATACTTTAGGAGTGGTGATACAGGCCGAGCAATCGAGTGTTGGGAACACCTTGCTGAGCATGATCATTTTTCCGCCCACCGAAAGTTCTTTGTCCACCAGCAGCACTTTATACCCGGTATTGGCCAGGTTCAGCGCAGCTTCGCCACCGGCTATACCGGCTCCGATCACCAGTGCGTCGTAACTTATATTTTTAATTTGTTTTTCCATCATGCATTTCGTGTTTTCAGTAAATAATCATTGAAGTTACGCATTTGCTTAACAAACGATTCGCTGCAAACCGAACAGATGGCAGCCATGCGCAAACGGGCAGGATCAAGTTCTTTTTCTTTCATCAGATTGTGAGTTTTCGACACCAGATTGCCGGTTTTTTCGGTGCAGGACTCGCCAAATACGCAGTCGCTTCCGTCGGCCGCTATAAATACACCGTCGAAACCTTTTTCGTAGGCATAGAGTATCCAGCTCGGCTTTATTCCGCTTGAACATGGAATGGAAATGGTGTAAACCGTTGGCGGATAATGTAATTTGAGAAGTCCGGCCATGTCAATAGCTGGATCGGATATTTTTTCGGTGGAAAATACCAGAATTTTTGCACTTTTTTTAGTACCCCCGGCCCCTGAAGGGGAGCTACCCCTAACCCCTGAAGGGGAATTAGAGTTAGTATTGTCTTGTATATTTTCTTCAATATTTGTCATACAATGTATTTATAAATTGTCAAATCCAAAATTCCCTATTCCCGAAAAGGGAGTTAGAGGTTTTCTCTAACTCCCCTTTAGGGGTTGGGGGTCGTAAAACTTTTTATTTTTTCTTCATGTACACTTTGAAGTATCCGTTTTCTTCGGCAAAGCCCAGATACTCATGTCCTTGTTTGTTGCACCATTTTGGGATGTCCTGTTTTGTTCCTTCATCGGACGATAGGATTTCCATAACATCACCGGCTTTGATGGTGCCGATTGCTTTTTTGGCTTCCAATAGTGGTCCCGGACATGCTGTACCGCGTGCATCAACTGATTTTGCTACTTCTACTGATTTTAATTCTTCTGCTGTCATGATTGTAATGTTTTAAATACCTGCCCCCTAACCCCCTAAAGGGGGAATTTGAAGTGCAAAGGTCATTGTTATTTATATATTGAAAATTACTTTTTAATAAACTGTTGGAAAACGCTCCATTTCCCCCTTCGGGGGATTTAGGGGGCTTTTAAATAAATAATTGTATTGAACTTTCGCCAGCGTCGGCCACAAAAGTAGCTGCACCGGCATAGCTCAGATGTGGATAATCAATGAATTCTTCCTTTTTGAAGCCCATCAGGCCCATGGACATTTCGCAAATGGTGATTTCAACACCCAGCTCACCTGCCTGTCTGAACATTTCGCCTAACGACATGACGTTCTGTTTTTTCATCAGCATTTTTATCATCATGGGACCCATTCCGGCCATATTCATGTTCGACAGTTTGAGTTTATCCTTGCCGTTGGGGAGCATAATGCCAAACATTTTGGAGATAAAATCTTTGCCTTTCGGACTTTTTTTCGGGTCGCGCAAGGCGGAAAGTGACCAGAAGGAGAAGAACAGTTTTACCTGTGTATCCATAGCTGCTGCTGCGACCGAAATTACCATCGCTGCGAGGATTTTATCCATATCGCCTGACACAATGGCCATTGACAACTGATCCTTCCGATTGTTTTCGAGATAAGCTACTTTGTTGGTTAGTTCATCTACCTGTTTTTGAAGCATTTCCAGGGTTACTTCATTTGATTTTTCCATAACTATATTTATTGATTGAATTTAATTGAAGAAATTTTTCTGCAAATATAAATACTTGTGGTATTAATATTCATATATTTAATGTGTAATAGGTTGCATTATTTTGTGATATGCATCACATTTATTATATTTGTATCGTAAACTTAATAGAAGAAAATCATGCAAAACGACTGTAAGAATTGTGTTTTTAATACACGTGCAACTTCGATGCTCAGTGATAAAAGTTTCGGGCAATTGTCTGAAAATCACCTGGAACTACGATTTTCTAAAGGTGATACGATTATAAAACAGGGAATGTTTTCAACAAATGTGGTTTTTCTTCGTAAAGGATTGGCCAAAATTCATTTAACCGGTCCTTACCATGAGCAGATTGTTCGACTGGTTAAAGCGCCGACTTATCTTGGATTACCCACTACGTTTGGCGATAAGATAAATCAATATTCGGTTACAGCAGTTACCGACACCGATGTTTGTTATATTGATGTGCGTGTATTTCAGACCATTCTGAATGAGAACAGGGAATTTTCGAACGATATACTGATTGAACTTAGCAAGAACGAGTTGGAATCATTCCGCCGTTGTGCCAATCGTACCCAAAAACAAATACGCGGCAATATGGCCGATGTATTACTTGAATTTTCGGAAAAAATATTCCAGTCTGATAGTTTTACCCTGCCCATTTCGCAATCGGAATTGGCAAATCTGGTGGATACCAGTCGGGAAAGTGTGAACCGCGTACTCAACGAATTTGATAAAGACGGAATAATTAAAGTAAATGGTAAACAGATTGAGATTTTGAACAAAAAATCGCTAAACCTGATTAGTCAGAATGGATAGAACTGCC
>CALMZF010000053.1 GCA_937870645.1 uncultured Paludibacter sp.
AGCAGTCGGTGGAGCGGACAAAACGCCTCAGACCGGATTTATTGGAAGAATGACATGATGAATGCATTATATCTATATCTGGTGATTGTAAATGTGGCGACAGCAGCTTTGTTTACTTACGACAAAGTGGCAGCCCGCCGGGGCAAAAGGCGTATTCCGGAGCTGATCCTTCATGGTTTTGAGTTGGCCGGCGGCGTGTTCAGTGTAGTGGTGCTGATGTATGTAATCAATCACAAATCGCGTAAAATGAGTTATTACCTGAAAACATACCTGTTCCTGATTTTGTGGGCTGCAGCGATTTGGTTTATAATTAAATACTGATGTAATTTCCAGGGAAAAATATTTCCAAAAAACAACTATACATCAGTAAATCAGATATATAAAGAAGTTAAATATTGTAATTCCAAAATTGGTTAAATAGTAAATAGCAAAATAGTAAATAAAAAAATGGCCTGGATTTTTTTGATAATCGGCGGTTTGTTTGAGGTGGGTTTTACTACCTGCCTGAATGCCGCAAAGCACAGCACCGGAGCCGTTGCAACTCTCTGGTATGCGGGGTTTGCGGTAAGTCTGGGGTTGAGTATGATTTTTCTGATGATGGCCACCAAATCATTGCCCATGGGAACGGCTTATGCTGTCTGGACGGGAATTGGCGCTGTGGGAACGGCACTGATTGGTATGTTGATTTTCAAAGAACCGGCAGATTTTTGGCGTGTGTTCTTTATTTTTACGCTTATTGCCTCTATTGTGGGCCTGAAGTATGTAGCGCCTTAAATATAATCTTTTTTACATTTAGGAGTTAAGGATAAACAGAAGTCATTTTGACTTTTAATAAATAAATGTTTTTTGTGATTTTGACTTCATAGAAGTCACATATTTGTAGAAAAAATGTTTCTTCTTGATGTTCGACCCCGATA
The DNA here is from genome assembly GCA_937870645.1 of uncultured Paludibacter sp. Lineage (GTDB taxonomy): Bacteria > Bacteroidota > Bacteroidia > Bacteroidales > Paludibacteraceae > UPXZ01. The sequence continues at coordinate 918 of CALMZF010000053.1, forward strand.
GGGGTCGAATAATACAAGGTGATTTTAACTACAAATATTAAATTCCTCTGGAATTTTTCTTTAAAACAAAAAGTCAAGAAGAGCTCACATTAAACACTCTTTTTCCCCTTCAGGGGTTAGGGGTAAATACAAAATATTATGATAAAAGCAGGAATTATTGGTGGTGCAGGTTATACTGCCGGGGAGTTAATCCGTATTTTGGTTAATCATCCCGAAGTGAAAATTGAATTTATCAACAGCACGAGTAATGCCGGAAAAGCGGTTGCTGATGTTCATGGCGGATTGACAGGCGAAACAGAACTTGTTTTCACCAACGAATTGCCGCTCGATGGCGTCGATGTGCTTTTTCTGTGCTCGGCTCATGGCGACAGCCGAAAGTTTCTGGATGCAAATGCAGTTCCTTCCGGTGTGAAAATCATCGATTTATCCACCGATTACCGACAAGCCCGACCCGATCACGATTTTGTGTACGGATTGCCCGAAATAAATAAGTCAGCAATTCAAAAAGCAGTTCATATCGCCAATCCGGGATGTTTTGCCACGGCCATTCAACTGGCAATTTTGCCGCTGGCGGCTGCCGGTTTGCTCACCGACGATGTGCACATCAACGCCATTACCGGCTCTACGGGCGCCGGGGTGAAACCTTCGGATACCTCACATTTCAGCTGGCGCAACAATAATATCTCCGTTTATAAAGCTTTCGGACACCAGCATCTGGAGGAAATCGGGCAATCGGTGCATCAGTTGCAACCGGGTTTTGACAAAAATCTGAACTTTATTCCCGTGCGGGGAAATTTTGCCCGGGGCATTTTTGCCACTGTTTATACTAAATGTTCGTTGACCACCCCTGAAGCAAAAACGCTGTACAAAGAATTTTATAAAGATGCCGCATTTACCTTTGTTGCCGATAAAAATCCGGATATGAAGCAGATTGTCAATACCAACAAAGCCATCGTATATGTGGAAAAACACGGAGAAAATCTGTTGATTATTTCCATGATTGATAATTTGCTGAAAGGTGCATCGGGGCAGGCGGTTCAGAATATGAACCTGATGTTTGGTCTCGACGAAAAGGCGGGATTAAATCTGAAATCCATCGGATTTTAGGTAACTAATCAGCCCCCCAACCCTCCCGAAACAAGTTCGGGACAGGCTCTAAAGGGGGAGTTCTTGAGCGTAAATTAATATTAAGGCGTTTATGAAATGAGTTTCTAACCCATTCTTTTTGTTAAGAACAAACTAATTTTCCGTCTTCTTGAAAAGAAATCAGTATCTCACTAGCTTGTAAGGGGGCTGAGCAGGTACGATTTTAGTCCCTGATATTTGTGTAAAAAAATCTCTGCAAACGTTTGAAATAAAAAAATCAGAAATTTTATAGAAAAATCACTTGCATCACCGAAATCTGCTGTATTTTTGCATCGTGATTTTTTCATAGTATTAGATTTAAGGTTAACAAAGATTGGTAGTCAAGCGTGGCTACCAATTGCGTTTTTAAAACCCCCTGCCCCTAAAGGGGAGAAAATTAATACACATTTAATATTCGCATCAAAGTATTGTGAATAAAGAACTTCGCTAACTTTCCAATTGTAAATTTCACTAACTTTCCTGTTAAATCTCGCTCAGTTCGAGCCACCGCATCGTTTTTTCATCTATCAGATCAGTCAGTTCGGTATAGCGTTCGGAAACTTTTATTATAGTTTCATTATCCAGCGAGCCCGACGATAGTTGAAGTTCAATATCCGCTTTTTCAGCTTCCAGTTGCGGTATTTCCTTTTCCAGCGCTTCAAATTCCTGCTTTTCTTTGAAACTCATTTTGCGTGGCTTACCCTCAGCCCGACTATTGCCGGAAGAAAGGGTATTGGCAACCGCAGATTTTTTGGCATTCTTTGAAGCTTTCTCGTCTTCAACTCCCCCTTTAGGGGGTTGGGGGGCTGTTTCTTCCTCCCTGTACTGCGTATAATTTCCCGGAAAATCCTTAATCTCCGCATTTCCGCGGAAAACAAGTAGGTGGTCCACCACTTTATCCATAAAATAGCGGTCGTGGCTCACCACAATCACGCAGCCTTTGAAATTCTGCAGGTAATCTTCCAAAATGTTCAGTGTAACGATATCCAGATCATTGGTAGGTTCATCAAGAACCAGAAAATTCGGATTTTTCATCAGCACGGTGCAAAGATACAGGCGCCGTTTTTCGCCGCCGCTGAGTTTGTACACGTAATTGTGCTGCGTTTCGGGAGTAAAAAGGAAATGTTGCAGAAACTGCGAAGCCGAAAGCTTTTTACCGCCTCCCAAATCAATTTCTTCGGCAATATTCTGCACTACATCCAGCACTTTCATCTGTTCATCGAACGCCAGCCCATCCTGACTGTAATAACCGAACTTAACCGTTTCACCTATGTCAAAACTGCCGCTGTCGGGTTTTATCTGCCCCAGAAGCATTTTCAGAAAAGTGGTTTTTCCCGTACCGTTTTTCCCGACGATGCCCATTTTTTCGTAGCGGGCAAAAGTGTAATTGAAATTATCCAGAATGGTCAGGTTCTCGTAACCTTTGCAGATATTTTTCGCTTCGAAAATTTTGGAACCGAGGTAACTTGATTTTACACCGAGTTTTACGTTGCTCGTTATCAGGTTTTGTTTGGCCCGTTCTTCAATGTCCTTAAACCGGTCGGTACGGCTGCGCGATTTGTGCGAGCGTGCCTGCGGAGTACTGCGTATCCATTCCAGTTCGCGGCGGTAGATGTTTTTTACACTTTCGGTTTCGGCATTGAAGGTATCAATCCGCTCCTGCCGTTTTTCCAGGTAATAACTGTAATTGCCGGAATAGGAGTAAAGAGCCTGATTGTCAATTTCGAGAATGGTGGTGCAAACGCGATCGAGGAAATAACGGTCGTGCGTAACCATGAGCAGCGACATGGTGGAGCGTTTCAGAAATTCTTCCAGCCATTCCACCATTTCAAGGTCGAGGTGATTGGTAGGTTCATCGAGAATAAGCAGGTCGGGTTCGCTGATAAGGACATTGGCCAGCGCCACCCGTTTGAGTTGTCCGCCGGAGAGATGTCCGATTTTTTGTTCGAAATCGGTGATTTTCAGTTTACCGAGAATTTGTTTGATACGGGTTTCGTAGTCCCAGGCTTTCAGTATTTCCATGCGTGCCAGCACGTCGTTCATTTTATCCTTGTCGGGGTGAAGCATCACGTGTTCGTATTCGGCAATGGTGCGCACGATGTCGTTATCGGTTTGCAGGCAGGCATCAATGACAGAAAGTTCCTTCGGAAAATCGGGCGACTGATCCAGGTAGCCGATGCGCAGGTCACGTTTCAAATAGATATTACCGCTGTCGTACCCTTCGCGGTCGGCAATGATGTTGAGCAGCGTGGTTTTTCCCGCACCATTTTTGGCAATGAGTGCTACCCGCTGGTTGTCGGTGATCGTAAAGGATATATTTTCAAAAAGCAGATTATCGCCAAACGATTTGGTCAGATTTTCTACCTGCATATAGTTGGTCATACGAATGTAATTTTTTACAAAGATAAGGTTTTGGGATAAGATATGAATTATTTATTATGAATGATAAATTATAAGTGACGGGTTGAATCCTCACAAAAAAGGAGTACGATGTTTATCGTGCTCCCGTTCCCTGATTTTTATTTTACTGAATAAAAGATCTGTACCTGAAATTATTTCAGAAATTCAATTCCAGCATACCCGCATTTTCATCTTCGTCATCTCTCTTTTTCCATTCATCCCAGGGTTCATCGCTGGTGTATGATTTTCCCAGCAGATCCAGATAATCGTACAGTTTGGGCAGCAGATTTCGGTTGAAAGTAATCTGCGAAGCCGTACGCGGCAGGCGGATACCATACGTTTTCTTAGCCCGGATAGTTCGTTGCCAGAGACAGGGAACGTTGTGCACGATGTCATTTTTCTTGTTGATCCCTTTCGAATTTTCCAACATCCATTTCCAGATCATTCTTCCCAGGCGGTCGTTGGTGAGCGAACAGTTGTAATTCTTGCGGATGTAGAGGATAAACTCGTCGTTACCCATGGTTATCGTTTTCTGCATGGTCGGAAGGTATTAATGATTGGATAATAAGACTTTATTTATCAATGGCTTACAAATCTACAAAATTGATAGAGGAATTCCAATAAAAAAACCGTTGAAAGTAAAAATTTCAACGGTTTTTTCAAATTTCAGTCAATTATTTCAGCACATCGAATTCGTCTTGATCAGCTGAAAGAAATCATTTCCTTTGTCGTCCACCAGAATAAATGCCGGGAAATCCACCACATCAATTTTCCAGATGGCTTCCATGCCGAGTTCAGGATATTCCAGCACTTCTACGTTTTTAATGCTGTCCTGCGCCAAAATGGCAGCCGGGCCTCCGATGGAGCCGAGGTAAAATCCGCCGTATTTATGGCAGGCATCGGTTACCTGCTGACTGCGGTTGCCTTTGGCTATCATCACCATGCTGCCGCCCTGCGACTGGAATAAATCCACGTAGCTGTCCATACGGCCTGCCGTAGTTGGTCCGAATGAGCCTGAAGGCATTCCCTTGGGTGTTTTGGCAGGACCTGCGTAGTAAATGGGGTGATCTTTCACGTACTGTGGCAATCCAAGTCCGGCATCAATCCGTTCTTTCAGTTTTGCGTGAGCTATATCGCGTCCCACGATGATGGTTCCGGTCAAAGAGAGGCGGGTGGAAACCGGATATTGGCTCAGCGTTTTTCTAAGTTTCGTGAAAGGGCGGTTGGGGGCGATTTTTTTAGCTTCACCTTCTCCCCCCCGCCGGGGTTTCTTCGGGGCAGT
>CALMZF010000054.1 GCA_937870645.1 uncultured Paludibacter sp.
ACCGGTGTGCGGAAGTGACTAATTCCCATCGACTGATCGCAGATGTAGATGTAGTATGGTCTAACCCTGATTTTCACCAGTCCGGTCACCAGTTTTTTCATCACATGACTGCAATCGTTGATGCCGCGAAGAAGCACCGACTGATTACCCAGCGGAATACCTGCGTCGGCAAGTCTGGCGCAAGCTTCTGTTGATTCCGGGGTAATTTCATTCGGATGATTAAAGTGTGTGTTTACCCACACCGGATGATACTTCTTAAGCATATTCACCAGGTCATCTGTAATACGCTGAGGCATCACTACCGGTGTGCGTGTACCGATACGGATAATTTCAACATGCGGTATGTCGCGGAGTTTTTTCAGAATGTATTCAAGTTTGTCATTGCTCATCAGCAATGCATCACCGCCCGACAGAAGCACATCCCTGACCTGTGGAGTCCGGGCTATATAATCTATCGCTTTATCAATAAGCTCCAACGGCAATGCAGCGTCTTTTTGACCTGCAAACCTGCGCCGTGTACAATGACGGCAATACATGGCACACATATCGGTAATCAGAAACAGCACGCGGTCAGGATAACGGTGCGTCAGTCCGGGAACCGGTGAATCGCTGTCTTCGTGCAAAGGGTCCTGTAAATCGTCAGGAGAAATATATAATTCGTTAAATGTTGGAATTGATTGCTTACGTATCGGATCGTGCGGATCGTCCGTGTCGATCAAACTCAGATAATACGGAGTGATGGCCATGCGCAGTGTCTTAAGCGATTCCCGTATGCCCACCTCCTCTTCTTCAGTGAGTTTGATGTGTTTTTTTAATTCCTCAACCGTTTCAATGCGGTTTTTAACCTGCCATTTCCAATCGTTCCATTGTTCGTCAGAAACTTCCGGGAAGAATATTTTTCTTTTACTTTCAGCCATTGAATAAAGTATTAAGCATACAGTTCAGTGAAAATCTTTCTGAGTTCTTCCGATTCGCGAAGTTCCTGCAGGGTTATTTCTGCATGGCCTTTCGTGTAACCGTTTCCGATAAGCATGGTTACATCGCTGCCAACTCCTTCGGCTCCGAGTGCTGCTTTGGTGAAACTGGTAGCCATGGAAAAGAAATAAACTATTCCCGTATCTTTTGTGCAAAGAATACTTGTCATTTCGGTGTCAGGAATATTGACATTATTAATGGTTATATCGCACAATTCTCCGTTCGTAAGTTCTTCAATCTTTTCGAGAACCGAAACAGGCTGCGTTGCGTCTGCCGAAAAAACATGATTGCAAAAGCCCAGTTTCTCCAGCCTTTCGGTGCTTTTCTGTGAATGTGTTATCCCGATTACTTTTCCGGTAATTCCGGCACGTTTCCGGGCTTCGTAGCAGCAAAGCATTCCCGATTTACCTCCTGCACCGATTATGAGCACAGTGTCACCCGGTTTCACCAGTTTGGCCGTTTGAGCGGGTGCACCGGCAACATCAAGAGCCGATAAGGCCAGCTTTTCGGGCATATCTGAAGGTATTTTGGCATAGATACCGCTTTCGAACAGGATAGCTTTTCCGTCGATATCCACCTGATCCACTTCGTGACGGATTTCTTTTATTTTGTCAATTCGCAGCGGGGTAAGCGATAACGAAACGAGTGTGGCTATTTTATCACCCACTTTCAGGTCTGTTTTTCCAAGCAGCGCGTCCCCTATTTTTTCCACCGTTCCCAGCAACATACCGCCCGAACCCGTCCACGGATTCCGGTGTTTGCCCTGAGTGGCGACAATTTCCATCATGATTTCAGCTATTTTTTCGGAATTTCCTTCCGCTCTGGCGTAAATATCGGTAAAGGACGCTGAATCTATATTGAGAGTCTGAACATCAATGAGAATTTCATTGTCATAGATTTCGTCCATGTTGTTATCTATTTTGTTGGCGGGTTGTGGCAATACCCCTTTGGGCTCAATTACGCGGTGAGTTCCGTATCTGTTTCCTTTTTTCATTGTTGATGGTATTTTTAATGGTATTTTTAATGGTATTTTTATAAGATAGGATTATTGTAGATTTAGAATTTTCCTTGCTTCGGCAGGCGTTGCTATTTCACGTCCCAGTTCAGTGGCGAGTCTCACCACTTTTTGCACCAGTTCTCCGTTCGACTTAGCTAAAACGCCTTTGGAAATGTACAGATTATCTTCAAAACCGACACGGACATGGCCGCCCATGACTATAGCCGGAGCTGCCAGTGTGAATGCATTTCTGCCTATTCCGGTTGCTGTCCAGGTACATCCGGCTGGAACATTGCGCACGAGCCATACCAGATTCTCCACAGTTGCAGGTGCGCATCCCGGAACGCCCAGTACAAAGTTAATCTGCATCGGGAAACCCGGAACCTCGCCTTTGCCAGCCATACGAAGAATGGTATCCAGATGTCCCATTTCAAAACATTCGTATTCCGGTTTAATATTATTATCAATCATTCTTTTGCCGAATGAGCGCATCATGGGCATGGTATTTTCGAAAACCTCATCGCCAAAGTTACAGGTTCCGCAGTCGAGTGTGGCCATTTCGGGAAATAATTCAGTAGGTTGCAACCGCTCTTCGGCCGTCATACCAACTGCACCGCCTGTGGAAGGGATAAGAATTACATCGGGAATTTCTTTTCTGATGGCATCCATACACAGTTTGAAACGTTCCTTGCTTTGTGTGGGAGTACCGTCATCTTCCCGTACATGAACATGGACAACGGCAGCGCCCGCTTCGTAAGCCGATTTTGCTTCACGAACCATTTCCTCAATCGTGTAAGGAACAGCCGGATTTTGTTCTTTGGTAACTTCGGCACCGCAAATGGCAGCCGTTATGATTAGTTTTTCCATTTTATGTAAGTATTGGTGTTGAATTTATTCAGAAATACATTCTATTTCCGCTGGCAGGTTTTAGGTACAACACAAGTTCCGCTGGCGCGGCAGACCACAACCGGTTCTTCGAGCACATCTGCGGCCGAAGCCGAAATATCAGTACGTGCCCGAATTACTTTTTTTGCTTCGAAAATCATTTTACGCGAGGAGTTTCCGGTTTTTGTAATTTCTCCGGTAGCTTCAATATAATCTCCGGCAAAAACCGGATTTAAGAATTCCACATTATCATAGGCAACAAATAAACCTTCATCGCCATCATGCCGTATCAGCAGTTCAGTGGCTACATCGCCGAAAAGTTGGAGCATCCTGGCACCGTCGACGAGATTTCCGCCGTAATGTGCATCGTGAGCACTCATGCGAAGTCGTATCATTGATTTTTCCATTTCTGTGTAAGTATTTTAATGTACAATATAATCTACGAAAATATGCGGTGTGTGAATAGTTTCCGGGCTTAATTCTCCGGCTGGTTTCAGTTCTTCCACTTCAGCAATAACCGTATCGGCAGCCATAGCCATCAGCGGATTAAAGTTTCTCATGGTTCCCATGTATATCAGATTGCCCAAATCATCCGCCGTAGTGGCGTAAATCAGCGCGATATCTGCCCGCAGCGGTTTCTCAAGGAGAAAATCGGTACCATCCACCTGTATCATTTGTTTGCCTTCTTCGATGATTGTTCCGATGCCCACCGGGGTTAAAATTCCTCCCAGTCCGGCACCACCGCTTCTGATCCGCTCGGCCAGCGTACCCTGAGGCGAAAATTCAATTTCCAGTTCGCCGCTGTTCATTTTTTGTCCCGTATTGGGATTGGTGCCAATGTGTGATACAATCAGTTTTTTAACCTGATTATTTGTAACCAGTTTACCGCATCCTTTATCGGGAAATGCTGTATCATTGACAATTAATGTTAATGACTTCACTCCGCTTGCCACTATTTCGTCGATAATTCGTTCGGGTGTTCCGTGTCCCAGAAATCCCCCGATCATTAAAGTCATGCCATCTTTTACAAATGAAGCAGCGTCGGAAGGCGAAATTAATTTATTCATCACAGATGGATTTAATTATTTTTTTTGCATAAAGATGCTACAAATATATAAATTTATTTTTCAGATAAACAATTTTTTTAGTGAAAAATTCAGGATACAACTTACATTTTGATTAATTTTGATTGACATTTTAATAGTTTTAAGGTTATTTCTATAGATTTATTGGGGTAACAAAGCAGGATTACTGACTTTTTAATGTTTAGAGTCAGTGTAATGCAATTAAAAAAAAGTAATCGTTTCTTTTTAATAAAACAAATCTGTGGGGAGAAAGATAATTGTGGCGGATGACAACAAACGATTTGTTGTTTGAATAGCTAAAAGCGAAGTTGTCCAGACATTTTATAATGTCGCCTCTACGAGGCTTTAATTAGCAACTCTAAAATAGTCTACCCTGACATTGCTTAAATGAGGCTTCATTCTTAGCACCAGAGGTGCGATATTATGGTAGAAAATGGATTATTATATCGTTTGTAAGCTCCGTAGGTGCGACATTATGGTTTTATAAAAAAAGTCAAGACGAGCTCAATGATATTGTCAGTCGATTTCAAATTCAAAGTTATTCATTTTTACACATGATAAAAAATTTTGAAAAAGAATTATTTCATCCCTGAGTATAAATTTTTACTGCTAAAACAATCAAACACTCATTTTTTTAGCCAAAAAACATAAAAAAATCGCATTTTTGCAAACTCCACTTTGCAAAATCAAGAATATATTCGTATTTTTGCAATTATTATTAGGCATGTAAATGGAAGCTTTTTATCGCACACACCAATATCTGGTAGAACATGTAAAGTCGCCTGTACGGAGGCTTTTGATGGACGAAATTGACTGGACAAAACGGTTGATCGGCATCAAGGGAAGCCGCGGTGTGGGTAAAACAACCTTTCTGCTCCAATATGCAAAAGATCATTTTGCGCCGGGTGATCGCAGCTGCCTGTACATCAACTTCAACAATTTTTATTTCAGCGTACATACACTCTCCGAATTTGCAGGTGAATTCTATCGCAACGGCGGACGTACGCTGTTGCTCGATCAGACGTTCAAGTACGAAAACTGGTCGAAAGAACTGCGTTACTGCTACGACAATTTTCCAGAACTTCAGATTATTTTCAGTGGATCACCCGTGATGCGGCTGGTTGAAGACAACACCGACTTGCAGGATGTGGTGGTTTCGTACAATCTACGCGGATTTTCTTTCAGAGAGTATCTTAATCTTAAGTCAAACAACAGTTTTCCGGCTTACACCCTGCAGCAAATAGTGGATAATCATCAGCAGATTGCTGCGGATATCTGTAAATCTGTAAATCCCCTCGATTATTTCACCGATTACCTGCACCACGGTTTTTATCCCTTCTTTCTGGAATCGTCCAATTATTCAGAAAACCTGCTGAAAACAATAAACATGATGCTGGAAGTTGATATCCTGCTTATTAAGCAAATCGACCTGAAGTATTTGTCCAAAATAAGAAAACTGCTGTATCTGATTATGCAATGTGCGCCTTGTTCACTAAATGTAAGTCAGTTGAGTGTGGATATCGAAACTTCGCGTTCAACGGTGATGAACTACATAAAATACCTGCAGGATGCTCGTTTACTCAATTTGTTGTATTATGCCGGTGATAAATATCCCAAAAAGCCCCGTGCAGCATTTATGCAAAACACCAATCTGATGCATGTGGTGACACCCAATAATGTGGATGAGGAATGTGAACGCAAAACTTTTCTGTACAATTCACTGCATGCCCGGCATAAAATTAATCTGGGGAAAAACCATACCGATTTTCTGATTGACGAAACGCTGAATTTGAAATATTTAATAAACGATAAAACAAACCATAAGTCAACTCCATTCGTTATATTTGGAGTTGATAATATTCAAACCGGCAACAAGAATAATATCCCTGTCTGGCTTTTTGGTTTCCTGTACTAACACAACCGTTTGACAAAAAATATCATATAACTTAGAAAATAATAAAGAAAGATGGCAAAAGAAAAAAAATTTTTAACCTGTGATGGCAATCAGGCCGCTGCTCATATCGCCTATATGTTCACCGAAGTGGCTGCTATTTATCCCATCACCCCATCAACGACCATGGCTGAATATGTGGACGAATGGGCTGCTTCCGGACGAAACAACATGTTCGGTGATAAAGTACTGGTTCAGGAAATGCAATCGGAAGGCGGAGCCGCCGCCGCCATGCACGGAGCCCTACAGGCCGGAACGCTGGCTACTACATTTACAGCATCGCAGGGATTACTGCTGATGATACCTAATATGTACAAGGTAGCCGGTGAATTACTGCCGGGTGTGTATCATGTTTCAGCCCGCGCCATTGCTGCACAGGCACTTTCAATCTTTGGCGATCATCAGGATGTGATGGGAGTACGCCAGACAGGTTGTGCGCTCTTTGCCACCGGTTCGGTACAGGAAGTGATGGATATGGCAGCAGTAGCACACCTTGCTGCCATCAAAACACGCGTACCTTTTGTACATTTCTTTGATGGTTTCCGTACCTCGCACGAAATTCAGAAAATAGAAGAAATTGATGCAGAAGCTGTACAGGCATTGGTTGACAAGGATGCATTGAAGGCATTCCGCGACCGCGCTCTTAATCCCGAACATCCGGTAGTAAGAGGAACTGCTCAGAATCCCGACATCTATTTCCAGTCACGCGAAGCATCCAATCCTTTCTACGAAGCCATTCCGGGCGTAGTGGAAGATTATCTCGATCAACTGGCTGTAATTACCGGACGTAAATACGGACTGTTTGATTATTACGGAGCTCCCGATGCCGACCGTGTGGTTATTGCCATGGGCTCGGCTACCGAAGCTATCCGCGAAGGCATTGACTATCTCACTGCCAAAGGCGAAAAGGTTGGATTGATATCTGTTCACCTGTATCGTCCGTTCTCTGCAAAACATTTCCTTTCTGTTTTGCCTGCTACAGCTAAAAATATTTGTGTACTCGACCGTACCAAAGAACCGGGTGCCGGCGGTGAACCGTTATATCTGGATGTGAAAGATGCGTTGTATGGCACTCCAAATCAACCCCTGGTGGTAGGCGGTCGTTACGGATTATCATCCAAAGACTTTACACCGGCTCAGGTACTTGCCGTGTATGCCAACCTCAAACTGCCAACTCCAAGAAATCAGTTTACCGTTGGTATCGTGGATGATGTAACATTCACATCACTACCCCTGGGCGAAGAAATCCCCATGGGTGGTGCAGGTACTTACGAAGCTAAATTCTACGGTCTGGGTGCCGACGGTACTGTTGGAGCCAACAAAAACTCCATCAAGATCATCGGTGATAATTCCAATAAATACTCACAGGCTTACTTTGCCTACGATTCAAAGAAATCGGGCGGCTTCACCTGTTCACACCTTCGTTTCGGCGATACTCCCATTCGTTCAACCTATTTGGTAACCACTCCCGATTTCGTGGCGTGTCATGTTCAGGCCTATCTGCGTCTGTATGATGTAACCAAAGGATTGAAAAAGAATGGAACCTTCCTGCTGAACACCGTTTGGGATGCTGACCAGGTGAAAGAAAACCTGCCGGTGAATATCAAAAAATACCTGGCGCAAAACAATATCAGTTTATATATTATCGATGCCACTCACATTGCTCAGGAAATTGGATTAGGTAATCGCACCAATACAATTCTTCAATCAGCTTTCTTCAAAATCACCAACGTGATACCTTACGAACTGGCTGTGGAGAAAATGAAATATGCCATCAACAAATCGTACGGCAAGAAAGGTGAAGATATTGTAAACAAAAACTATGCAGCAGTTGACCGCGGTGGTGAATACACTCAGGTGGAAATTCCTGCCGAATGGGCTAATCTGTCTGACGAAGTTCAGGTATTGGATCAGGTTCCGGCATTTATCCGCGATGTGGTTCGTCCTATTAATGCTCAGGCAGGTGACGATCTTCCCGTTTCGGCATTCAAAGGACGCGAAGACGGTACCTGGGATCAGGGAACCGCTAAATATGAAAAACGCGGCGTGGCTGCATTCGTTCCTGAATGGAATTCAGAAAACTGTATCCAGTGTAACCAGTGTGCTTATGTTTGCCCTCACGCTGCCATCCGTCCGTTTGTACTCGATGAAGCCGAACAGGCCAATGCACCGTTCACCGACATGCTTAAAGCCAACGGAAAAGGTTTCGAAGGAATGAAATTCCGCATCCAGGTGGATGTACTCGACTGTATGGATTGCGGCAACTGTGTGGATGTTTGTCCGGGTAACCGCGGCAACAAGGCGCTCAAAATGTCATCGATCGAATCACAATATCCAAACCAGGAAAACTGGGACTATTGTGCCGAAACTGTGAAATCAAAAAGTCATTTGGTTGATGTAAAAGCCAATGTAAAAAACACTCAGCTTGCCAAGCCGCTGTTTGAATTCTCAGGCGCTTGTTCTGGTTGTGGTGAAACACCGTATGTGAAACTGGTAACTCAACTTTACGGCGAACGTCAGATGGTATCGAATGCAACCGGTTGTTCCTCCATCTATTCAGCTTCTGCCCCATCCACTCCTTACACCATGGCCGAAAACGGTCGCGGTCCGGCATGGGCTAACTCCTTGTTCGAAGACAATGCTGAATTCGGAATGGGAATGGTATTGGCTGAAGAAACCATGCAGGCACGTCTGGTACGTATCATGACCGAAGCTCTGGCCAGCGATTGCTGCTCCGACGAACTGAAGGGATTATTCAAAGAATGGATTGAAAATCGCTTTGATGCCGAAAAAACAGTAGAACTTGCCGCTCAGATTACACCTATGGTCAAAGCCTGCACCTGCGAGTATTGTCAGCAAGTGGCAGACCTGAGCCAGTACCTCATCAAAAAATCACAATGGATTATTGGTGGCGACGGATGGGCGTATGATATCGGTTTCGGTGGATTGGATCACGTGATTGCTTCGGGCAAAAATGTGAATATTCTGGTACTCGATACGGAAGTTTATTCCAACACCGGCGGTCAGTCATCCAAATCTACACCGGTTGGTGCAGTTGCCAAGTTTGCCGCTTCCGGTAAACGTATCCGCAAAAAGGATTTGGGTATGATAGCTGCCACTTACGGTTATGTATATGTAGCACAGGTTGCAATGGGTGCCAATCAGTCACAAACGCTCAAAGCCCTGCGCGAAGCCGAATCGTACGACGGACCATCGGTAGTGATTGCTTACTCACCCTGTATCAGCCACGGGTTGAAGGCAGGTATGGGTAAAGCACAGAGCGAACAAAAACGTGCTGTAGAATGTGGTTACTGGCATCTTTACCGTTTCGATCCAAGACTGGAAGCCGAAGGTAAAAATCCGATGACACTTGACTCCAAAGAACCCGACTGGACTAAATTCCAGGAATTCCTGCAGGGTGAAGTGCGTTACACCTCCCTGTTGAAACAATTCCCGGCTGAAGCTGCCGAATTGTTCAAATCGGCTGAAGAAAATGCCAGATGGCGTTACAATGGTTACAAACGTATGGCTGATCAACAGTTCTAAACGTAATCTATATTAAATCAGAAGAGGCTGTCTCATAAATGGGGCAGCCTTTTTTTTGGCCTCACCCCGCAAACATTTTTAAATTTAAGAGACTTATTTCACCCCTCTCCTCAAATTGACCTCACCCACTGCCCCCTCTCCCCGGGGAGAGGGGAACGGAGCTTGAGTTTGGGGACAAGCGGTTTCCTAACCGCTTGAAGTATCTGTGCTGCTTAAGAAATAGTCCGTTAGGACTTACAGATCAATAGAAAGGGTATTTTTGTTTTGATGCGTTTCCCGTAGGGAATTGACAGCCAATAAAACCTCTGTCCGTCAACTTTCAGCCAACTAACACCCATCGATTCACACCGAAATTCAGTTGAAACGATCGGAATAAGCTAATTCCGTATACATTTTTTATGCATAACCATTTTTAGGGTTGAAAAAGTGATTTTATTAAATAATTGTGCCTTTTTGACCGTTGAAATAGCAGTTGAAGATAGTTTGCACGATAATTTTAATTTTTTAAAAGCACCTGCAACGAGTTGACGGAGTAGTTTTAAATTTGGAATATCGAATAAAAGTAGTTTGCTCGATAATTTTAAAATTGAAAAAACACATGCAACAAGATTTTTCGATCATTTTAAAATTAAAAAAGCAATTGAAACTCGTTTGCTCGATAGTTTTAAAATTAAAAAAACACATTCAACAAGAATTTTGCCATTTTTTAAAATTAAAAAAGCACCTGCAACAAGATTGCGGCGTTTTTTTAAAATTATTCCTCCCGTAAATCTAAATATTTATGCAATTTCAACTTTAAAATGACACCAAAAACCAGATTTATGTCTCATTTTAAATTTAGAAAGAAGCATATTTCTTGTTGCAACCGACGTTTTAATTTTAAAAAGAGGGGTATTTTTAAAATTTATCGACAAAACAATTTTAAAAAATGCCCGTCAACAAGAATTATGTCTCATTTTGACACTGCTCCTCTCGTGAAACTGTATATATATACAATCTCATTCCCGGATTTTTGAACCAAATTCAGCTGTCCACAGGAAGCAGGGTCTGCTGAAAAACTAAGATATTTCTTATTAATAAACAATCAAAATGTCTTCTCATTATTTAGTGCAGGGGATTTGACAATCTTAGTTCAAATCCTATGCACATGATTAATTTTAATAGTTAAAATCCTGTAAGGATTTCCTATACATAATTCCCGGATTTATCCGGGGGCAAAGCATAAGTATCCTAAAAAGAATACCAGAGGTGTTCCCCTTACGAATAAAACACCAGTAATCAAGGGGAACTCCTCCGGAGTTATTGAACTGACGTACACTTAATCCCCCAAATAAATTTGGGGGTTATGCATAGTTAACTCCTCTGGAGTTTTTCAGCAGACACTAAGTATAAAGATAACAGATTTGATAACTGAAAATTTAAGACCGATTGATAGCAAAACCGGAATGACGGCACATTGATATATCCGGCATTTTTCATTATAATGCTAACTTTATGATTATAATATATTATTGTGCGGTAAACATTTTAGAAAATTCCTTTAAGTCCTTATAAACCGTGACTTGCCATAATGTCGCCTCTACGAGGCTTTATATTCTGTTACATATTATTTCTACCATAATTTCGCCTCTACGAGGCTTTAATTTTTAGCACCAGCGGTGCGACATTATGGTAGAAAATAGAATACACCCATCAACAAAAGCTCCTATAGGAGCGACATTATATTTTCTTTTGTTTTTATCGGACAATAATGATTATAATATTATTGTTGAATAACTTCTGCCATTTTGTCAGATTTCATATCCGACTTTACACAATTTTATTGAAAGTCTGCCAACTGACATTTTGTCAGTTATAGTTTTAAAATAAATTTTACATTTTTTTTACCGAAAGAACAGTGATTTTGTCTACCGTCAGGGTATTGTGTATCAGCAGCTAAAAAATTTCATATTTTAAAATTATGTAAATTGTAATTTAAAATAACATAAATTATGGCACAATACTTGTCCAGACGAGTAGGATTAATTCTCAATGATACAGCGTGTTTCGAAAAGATTTAATCACAATAAAATTAACCTGAAGTCGGAGGACTAATGCATTTGCTTAAACCTTAATCCTGAAAAAATTTAACATGTTGCTTTCTGATTCATTTTTTTGGAAATTGACGTTTCTCCTCAGACTTCTTATTTATTTACTTAAAAAACTTTTTTTATGGAGAAAATTTTACAATTTCCATTTTATCGGATTCAAAAATTAGAATATCCGATAGTTTTCAACCGGACGATAGCTGTCTTCGAGAAGCATAAGCCGGGCACATTATTCTTACAAGAAGTAGTGAATGCTGTCAAAGCAAAACAACCGTTGGCCGATTCGCTGAAAGTTCAGAAAAAGGATCATCCCCTCACCGGGAGCCTCCTTAATCAGGCTAAAATGCGAAAATGCTACACCAATGCGCTGTGGAACCAGATAAAGATGCTGAAAAAAGCCAACGACAACGCAGCCGTCAAAGACAATAAGGTGGCTGCCGTTTTTTCGTTTTCGAAAACATATTTCGAATCGTTTTTCTCCAAGCGGCCTTCTTTGCGCGGACAGATCACAACGCAGTTTCTGAAGGACCTGGAAGAAAATGAGGAGATGAAACAGTATTTTACTGATCTTGGTCTCAACATCCTCACCGAAAAAATGGGCGAAATGCATCGGGGCATGCAGGATACACTTGCACAACGGACTGCCGAACTGTCAATCCGTTCAAA
>CALMZF010000055.1 GCA_937870645.1 uncultured Paludibacter sp.
GGGAGGGTTGATGAAAGTCAGGATAAAAATAATTATGTCATGTGAGCATACATGAATAGAATTACATCTGTCATCGTAACATGTAAGCCGGATTTAGAGAAAAAATATGAATGTAAGTTTCAATAAAAAGTCGTTGTCTGAGAGAAAGGAACAATCCGAATATTTAACGACAAAAATCATGCTGAAAATGAATTCTTATCTGCTATATCCCCTCATTGGCAACAGATTTGTTTCTCTGTATATCAATCACAAATATACACATTATTTTTCAATAAATCACCTGTTTAAAAATAATCAGTTAATATTAATGGGTTTCCGGTTATTTTTAAGAATAAAGGTAATATAGCACGACCATTCTGAAGTCCCTACGGAGGGAGTTATTGTTTCACAGAGAACTTTTCTGCTACCCGCAACCCCGTTACATTTTGTTGTTTTATGCAGATTATTCTGCTAACCTGAGTTTTCCGATATTTACCTCGGGCCTGATTCCAGTCGGTGTTCGAATAAAAGATGTACGAAAAGTAGTGTTTTCGTTGAAAAATCCGCCCATTTTCAGGTAGAAAGCATTATCCTCTACCCCACCGGCATAGTCAAACCGCCGTTGTGCCTGTGCAGTAGCATCGTAAGTGAATGTTGCTCCGGTTATTTCATACCAGTTATTCTCTTTATCAGCCACCCACTGATTGTAGTAATTGCACCGACGCGATGTAGCTCCATAGTCGGGTATAAAGTTTTCGACAAAGGAATGAAAACCCCGTAGGTAAGTTGAAGTTTTCGGTCGGTTGAATGATGCTATCAGCACCCACTCAGCCGATTGCGGGTCGAAGATCCAGGCAGTATATGTCGTTGTGTTGTCAGTCTGAGGCTTTCCGTGCAATAGAAATTTGTAACGTACATCGGGCTTCCAGTCATAAATCAGGTAGCTTTGTCCTCCGGAACCTTCGTTGCCGAATTCTCCCACCTGCGTGTGTTCACCTTTGGCTATGAGTTTAATCTTTTCATCGGCAGGAATAGCTTTCGGATCATCGGTATTATAAGGACTCCATACCGAAAAAAGTATGCGGCGTTCGGTAGCTGAGTTTACCTGCATTCCGAAATACCCTTCACCAAAACCGTTGGCCATAAAATAGGATCCGATTACATCGTCGCCTTTATTCACTTCCAGTTCGTTGTAGTACCATTCCACGTCTTTCACACCAGTGGGGATTTTATAATTCAAATGTACCGATGGTCCGCGACGCCCGAAGTAAAAATCTTCATCCACAAAGCGGATGAAACTCTTATCGGCTTCACCACCCAACAGAATGTTACTCACCCGGGCAAAGTTGCGGGCGGTCTTACTTACACCTTTCAAATCCACATAATAGTATCCCGGAGTTTTAATCTCAAGTTTTCCTACAGCTATAGGCTTTATTGAAGTATTGGTAAGGGTTATTTTCTTTCTCAGTTTGCCTGTTACAAGCTCTATAACCGATGTACCTGAGCTAACGGATGCCTCAATGGCTACATTCAACTTGCAGACTTTTTGTACATAGAAATAGGTACGGATAACATCCTCCTTATTTGTCCATCCGTTCATGTTTCGGTTGATTGTGCGGGAAGTTTCGGAAGCATTGCCGGGCAGCCAGCTGTTGCCCTGCACAGGAACTGCAACGGGATATCCGGATGAGAGAGATTTATCAACCGGCTGTTTGGTTTGTGCCGACAGCAGGAAGGGGAACATAATCATTCCGCAGAGAAGTAGTATATTTTTCATAGTTTTCAATTTGACCACAAATGTAGGAAAAGAACATGATTTAGAAAAAGATATATTGAAACAGCAGCTATTTATGATCAAAAATGAACGCAGCGGTGAAATCTTTGTTCTTCTTCTAAATCTTCCTGCATAGGATCTGTTATCATTTTTCACAGTTGTCCGGTAAAAATATTTAGTTCCATCGCTTCGCTCTGGATGACAGGAAATGATAGTGATTTATGGAGGGAGTTGGTTAGCGGCGAAGCCGCCAACCAACTCCCTCCATAAAGATAAAATACTGACTGTCATTTCGAACGAAATGAGAATTGAAAATCGGCGAAGCCAAATCTGATATATTTCAAGAATTTAGAATTTTACCGTACAACTGTTATTCTTTTTATAGAAAATGACAACTCCCCCAATTCATAATTTCAATATTTATCGTACTTTTGTACTTACAGATAATTGAAACCCGACGATGACCGAAAAAGACACCATTAAAACTGAAATATATCAGGAGACCGCCGTACTGGTGGGTCTGATCACTCCTACCCAATCGGAAGTGAAAGCCCGCGAATACCTCGACGAGCTGGCATTTCTGGCCGAAACAGCGGGTGCGATACCCGAAAAGACATTTTTCCAACGGTTGGATTACCCTAATCCGAAAACATTTGTGGGGCCGGGCAAGCTGCAGGAAATAAAAGCCTATGTGGTAGAACATAATATTGGTATTGTCATCTTTGACGACGAACTTTCGCCCAAACAAATCCGGAACATTGAAAATGAACTGGTTGACAAAGATCCGAACGCTACCGACCTGGTGAAAATTCTGGACCGTACCAACCTTATACTGGATATTTTTGCCAAAAGGGCGCAAACGGCCAATGCTAAAACCCAGGTGGAACTGGCACAATACCAGTACCTGCTGCCACGCCTCACCGGTATGTGGACTCACCTCGAGCGTCAGCGCGGTGGTGGTATCGGACGCTACGGACCGGGTGAAACACAGTTGGAAACCGACCGTCGAATTATTCTCACTAAAATTACATTGCTCAAAGAAAATCTGAAGACCATTGACAGACAAATGGCCACCCAACGTAAAAATCGCGGGAAGATGGTTCGTGTGTCCCTGGTGGGTTATACCAATGTTGGTAAATCAACCCTGATGAACCTGCTGAGCAAGTCTGATATTTTTGCGGAAAACAAACTCTTTGCGACACTGGACACCACGGTGCGGAAGGTAATTATCGACAATCTGCCTTTCCTGCTGTCCGATACGGTGGGTTTTATCCGCAAGTTGCCCACCAACCTGATAGAATCGTTCAAATCGACCCTCGACGAGGTGCGCGAAGCCGACTTGCTACTACACGTGGTGGATATCTCCCACCCCAATTTTGAGGAACAACTGGAAGTGGTAAACCAAACCCTGAAGGAAATAGACAAAACCGAGAAACCGGTGATACTCATTTTCAATAAAATAGATGCATTCTCCCATACACCCAAAGATGAAGATGACCTCAGCCCGGTAAGGAAGGAAAATATCAGCCTGGATGAACTGAAAAAAACCTGGATGTCGAAACTGCACGACAACTGCATCTTCATTTCAGCCAGGGAAAAAACAAATATCGATGAACTGAAGGAACTGCTTTACAAAAAAGTGAAACAGATTCACGTGGAACGGTATCCTTACAACGATTTTCTGTTCGAAAAATACGACAACGAAGAATTTGAGGAATAAGTATTATTCCAATATGTTCGTTTTTACTTTTTTATTAAAGCGATAATGTCGCTCCTCCGGAGCTCTATCATTTTAATATAATTCATAACTACCATAATGTCGCACCGCTGGTGCTGAATATGTAGCCTCGTAGAGGCGATATTATGGTAGTAAATTATTGGCGTTGCTAATTAAAGCCTCGTAGAGGCGGCATTATAAAAAGTCAATACGACTTCAATAAATAAAAGAATTATAGCACGACACATTCATACCGACAACCCGGTGAGAGGTGTCGGTGTCGGAGAATTTCAGGCATCAACAGCTTGCCATCCCCGCTCTGCCTTAAATCAGTACTGAAAAATCACCCGATTAAATTCATTCAATTCTGAACTCTATTTTTTCAAAAAATCATTTATGGAAAATTACAGAAATCTTACCGAAAAGGAAGTTGCCACACTTGTAGTGTATGGTTGCAGTGCCGATAACTGGAGCAACGTAACAGTCGACCCGGAATTTACACCACAATATGTAACCAACGTGCATTTTTCGGGAACAATCAAACTGGGGAAATTTGACAAAGTCTTCGAAATGGACGGCGGTTTCCGCAAACACAGCGGATTGTACAACTGCTGCCTGCACAAC
>CALMZF010000056.1 GCA_937870645.1 uncultured Paludibacter sp.
AGCCTGTAATAGTTCCATCGGGGTCAGAACTTTTTGAACCATCAATCGTCAAACTGGTGGTTGGCAAATACAAAACTTTATCAATCCCGGCATCGGCAATTGGCGATACATTTCCTTTCGGAGGACGCGGAGTAAGTTTTACGTGTATCACCATGTCCTTATAAACCGTTGTTACCAATGGCAAACCTTTGACTGTATCTGTAGTTGAACCATTTTTCAACGTCCAGAAATCCAGATCAAAATCACCACGGAAATCGAGCATACTCAATGTAAACGGAGAGCCTTCGTAACAAGTCAGATGGAGGATTTTATCCGTATTTTGAACGATAAATTCTGAATTCCCATTTATATCGGCCGGATCAATATTTATTTTCAGGTATTGAACATAAGGAACGTCAATTGTCATAGGGACAGGATTCAGGGTTTCTGTACCATATACTTTGAATTCCCAGAATGAATAGCCATAACCGGTTGAACGGGTAATGCCTTTCATGCGCACATAACGACCTTTTACCAGATTATTGGTATTTACATTATCTTCTTTACCATCACTGTTGGAAACAGAAGCAATATCGGTAAGAATTGCAAAAGTTGGTTCGTTCGAAATTTGAATTTTATATTCCTTGGCATAAGCATTTTCCCACTGAATATTGACCGACGAAATATAGAATTCAGCTCCCAAATCCACCTGCCACCATGCATCAGCCGGATTTAGATCGCCAGCCCAGTTGCTCGCCCAGCGGGTTGTCATGCTGCCATCTACTGCATTTTTTGGTGCTTTACCGCCTTCAACCGATGACGATGTGCAGTTTTTTCCCTGACTAAGAAGAGTTTGTGAGAAAGAATTATGGGAGAAAAATGAGCCAAAAAGAAATATAAACAGAAGGTGCTTTTTATATTTTTCCATTTATTATGTATTTAATTTCGAAGAATAGGAACGCGGATGTAACGGATTATACTGATTTTCGCTGTTGAAATTTTTCGGATTTAATTCGGATTTAAATTTCACAAGTGAAATCAACTGAATTTCTGAATATTACTCATCCGAAATTTGCAAAGCAAATTGAATCAGTTTTAAATCTGTATTTGAAATAGTTATCCGTTTGTATCCGCTCAATCCGATAAATCCGCGTTCCAATTCTTTATTATTTTATAATTTTTGTTGTGAAATTGCTTTCGTTGGTTTCCACTTTCAGCAAATAGCAACCATTTTTCAGTTCCGAAGTATTTAAAACAATTTCAGCTGAACTACACGTTTTTTTGAGTACAATTTCACCTGTCAATGTATAAATAATCAGTCTCTTAAATGGATTTTGACTATCAGATTGAATTCTGATATAATTGCTAAATGGATTAGGAGAAACACTTATAAATTCATTTCGGAGACTGGAAACTTCAGTGATTTGGGTAAAGCGATACGAGCTAAGATTCATACCTGCTTTGTCAATGTAAACTCGCAGAACTTGTGTTCCGGCTGTGAGCGGAATATTGGCCACAACCGTGTCTTTGTAAGCACCCCACGAACCTGTTTTGTTTATAATAAGTGAGCCTGTTTTATTCACACCATCAAATTCTACATGCATTGCGCCACCACCTGCCGACGACATCATTATCGAAAATGCATAAATACCTGCTTGTTGCACATTCACCGTATATTCGTACCATTCGCCGGCATTGGTATAGC
>CALMZF010000057.1 GCA_937870645.1 uncultured Paludibacter sp.
ATCGGGAAGGTCGGAGATCAGTTTTGAGTTTTGAAATAATGGCGAGATAGCTCAGTTGGTTAGAGCGCATGATTCATAATCATGAGGTCGGGGGATCATGCCCCCCTCTCGCTACAAAAAGGTTGCATAGAGCAGCCTTTTTTCATTTTAATCAGATTATTTATGTTTTACCTTTATATTCTTTACAGTCCTTCCAGAGACAAGTATTATATTGGTTACACCTCTGATGTTCAGGAACGGGTTATTGAACACAATTCGGGAGCTACAAACTATACCCGTTCAGGTAAACCATGGAACTTAGTTTATAAGGAAGAGTTTGATTTGAAATCAGACGCTATTAAACGAGAACTGGAAATCAAGCGTAAGAAAAGTCGTAAGTATATTGAATACTTGATTAATAGCTCAGTTGGTTAGAGCGTCCCGATATAGAATCGGGAAGGTCGGGGGATCATGCCCCCCTCTCGCTACAAAAAGGTTGCATAGAGCAGCCTTTTTTCATTTTAATCAGATTATTTATGTTTTA
The DNA here is from genome assembly GCA_937870645.1 of uncultured Paludibacter sp. Taxonomy (GTDB): domain Bacteria; phylum Bacteroidota; class Bacteroidia; order Bacteroidales; family Paludibacteraceae; genus UPXZ01. Next base: position 524 of record CALMZF010000057.1, read on the forward strand.
CCTTTATATTCTTTACAGTCCTTCCAGAGACAAGTATTATATTGGTTACACCTCTGATGTTCAGGAACGGGTTATTGAACACAATTCGGGAGCTACAAACTATACCCGTTCAGGTAAACCATGGAACTTAGTTTATAAGGAAGAGTTTGATTTGAAATCAGACGCTATTAAACGAGAACTGGAAATCAAGCGTAAGAAAAGTCGTAAGTATATTGAATACTTGATTAATAGCTCAGTTGGTTAGAGCGTCCCGATATAGAATCGGGAAGGTCGGGGGATCATCCCACTGGTCTTGATACAAAAATAAAGGTTGTCACTAAGGCAGCCTTTTTTAGTTTTAGAAAGTTATTATGTATTACGTTTACATTCTCCAAAGTGAAAAGTCAGGTAAGTATTACACGGGTTATTGTGCTGATATTGAAGTAAGATTAATTCGGCATAATTCAGGTGCAACTCCTTCAACCAAATCTGGGATTCCCTGGAAGTTGGTTTATTTCGAAAATTTTTCCGAAAAATCAGAAGCAATCAAAAGGGAAAATGAAATAAAATCAAAAAAGAGCCGAAAGTACATTGAAAATCTCATACATAGCTCAGTTAGTTTGAGCGTCCCGATATTTTTACGACCTTCTATCTGTTTTTCTGTTAAAGGAAAAATAATCCCAATAAAAACACAACCCCGACGAGGTACAATAATGCCCTGAAAACGGGAACATCATCCCGTATATCCTTCATTCGGTCATAGGTGATGACTGTCGGTTTTCTACAATCGGATTTTGTAGAGTTGATGATTAATTCGTTACCTTCGGCAAGATCAACATAATTCTTGTCTTTCCAGGCATACTGTCTGAAGCTCATGGTAGAACTGTCAACGTCTTTTTTGTGTATTTTAATGGCTGATCTTTTTCTGCGGGCAACAAAGGTTATGTTATTTCCTGTTTTTTCAAAAACAATTGCAGATTTTTCGGCCACAAAGGCATTGAACCAGCGATTCAGCCAGTTAATAAATCCCTTTTTTCGCAGAAGAACTGAAATTCTGTGATCTGTTTCATTTCCTGAAAGATAATTGATCATTGCACCCTTTTTGAAACGGGCTTTCCGACTGAGCAATATCAGATAAATAATCAACAAAATTCCATACACTAACCGACGGAGCAATTCATCAACTGGAATATTTACTTTTGCAGTTGCAGTTTTAATAGTTATTTCTTCTTCAGTTGCACTTTTACTAAGTGTATTTCTTTTTGTTTGAATAATCAAATTCAAATCAAGCGTGTCTGGCATCAGGTATTGACTAAAACCGTTTCGCGGCTCAAGCAGAAAAATGAGTTTATCTCCGTCGGTCCAACTGAAAATGTCCTTGAAAAAAAGATTATAACTGACCGGAAAGGAAATATCAACCTTTTCGGGGTTAATCAAATCATTGCGCTTAACGTATAACAGATATCCTGTGCCGGGTTTTTGGCTGGCCGATTTGCGGAAAGTTACGGGGGTCAGTGGCGGGGCCTGATAAATTATCGCTTTGGGCTTTAAGGGTGTTATTTTTGATCTTAATCCTGTTTGTGTCGGTCTGTTCACATTGCCGGATTCTGATAGGTTGTTATGACCGGATGCTATTTTGAGCGCATTCGTGAATTCACTTTTGTTCAGTAAAATTGTACTTTCCTGCGATTTTGTGCCTGGCACTGAAGTATTTGCTCTGGAACTGACGGTGATAATGCTGTCATTTTTCAGGAGGAAAGATTGGTCGGGAAACATGAAAACTTTCAGTTTTCCGGGTTCTATTTCCCTGTCAAATTTCAATGTCAGAAATGAAACCGGCTTGTTGTTTTTCCCTTCCACTTCCCACAACGCTGAACTCAACAGGGTTTGATAGTTTTTATATTGCAATCCCGATGTTGACGGTTTTCCAAGCAAGCTGACATTCAACTTCACAGTATCGCTCACGGCTGAAATGATTTGTGGCAGTTCTTGTTCGGTTTTATTATCCTGATAAAAAATCAGGTACTTTTTTGCCGGTATTTCAGTGGTTACTTCTGCTGTTTGCCGGTCAATAATCGTTGTTTGCGGCGTCTGACAATCGGCCGATGTTAGGTAATATATCAACACTACACTGTTGTTGAACACATTCCGCACAGAGGTGGAGCCGTTCATTATCCTGACATTCCGTAGTTGTCTGATAAAAGTGGTGAAATCGCTCGGGTAGAATTCACTGCTGCCATAGGGTATGTAGAAAATTTTCAACCCACCTGCAGATGCGGTAATTTTGGAAAAACTCTCTGTAACAGCCGGATAGCGGGCTGTATTCCAGTTGCCGTCGCCGATGATGAAGAGCCATTGATTCTTGTCGGGATCGGTTCTGAAATTTCTGTTAAATGCTTCGATATCGCCAATCTGGCTTCGGTACTGCGAATCGCCCCACTGCTGTCGGACGTTTGGTTGAGCTATTCGGAGTTGTTTATAAGCATCAGGCGTGCCGGATATTTTTTTCACTACACCGTTCATAATCACACAGACTTCGTCGCGGTCATTGAGCAGTGTGATAAGCTGTGCTGTGAAGTTAGAAATCATGTATTTATCGCCCGACATGCTGCCCGAATAGTCCAGTGTGATGTAAGTCTGACGTATTCGTGAGTTTGCAGACAGGAATAACATGCTGATAATCAACAAACCTGTTATTCTTTTTGTCCACATGACTTTATCGTGATTTAGTTTTGAAAAAAGTCCGAAATAGCCCTAAATTTGCTGCATTTACTCGGTAAAATTCATTTCTTTACCAATTTTGAGCATGTATGCGTAAGCTGCTTCGTATTCGTTGGGAATGACACCGTCCAGAATGGCGTCTTTAATTTTTGCTTTAATTTCGCCGACAGCAGCACAGGCCGGAAGTTTAAAGGTGTCCATGATTTCCTGACCGCTTACGGGAGGCTGAAAATTCCTGACGCGGTCTTTTTCCTCAATGTCTTTGAGCTTTTGGCGAACCAACTGAAAATTCTGGCGGTAACGCTTGACTTTTTCCTGATTTTTGGAGGTAATGTCCGCTTCACAAAGCATCATTAGTTCTTCAATATCATCTCCGGCATCGAAAAGCAGCCTTCTCACGGCTGAATCGGTTACTTCATCCTCACTCAGTACAATGGGGCGCATGTGGAGCGATACCATTTTCTGCACATATTTCATCTTTTCGTTCGTCGGCAGTTTCATTTTCCGGAAAATTTCAGGTATCATTTTTTCACCTATGAAGTTGTGATTATGAAATGTCCACCCGAGTCTCCTGTCGAATTTTTTAGTGCGTGGTTTTCCTATATCGTGCAGCAGGGCAGCCCACCGAAGCCACAGGTTGTCGGTATGGGTGGCCAGTTCGTCGAGCACGGCGAGGGTGTGGTAGAAATTGTCCTTATGTCCCACCCCATCTTTGGTCTCGGCACCTTTCAGCGCCAGCAGTTCGGGAAAAATAAGTTCCAGCAAACCTGTTTTCTCGAGCAATATAAAACCGACCGAAGGTTTGGGCGAAAGCATGATTTTATTCAGTTCGTCGGCTATCCGTTCTTTGGTGATAATATTTATCCGTTCCTTGTTGCGGGCGATGGCATCGAACGTGTTATTTTCGAGGTAAAATCGTAACTGTGCCGAAAACCGGATACCGCGCATCATGCGCAGCGGATCGTCCGAAAAGGTTATGTCGGGATTGAGCGGAGTTCGGATTACAAAGTTCTTCAGATCCTGCAATCCGTTGAATGGATCGACCAGTTCACCGAAACGGTCTTTATTGAGACAGAGTGCCAAAGCGTTAATGGTGAAGTCGCGGCGGTTCTGGTCATCTTCGAGTGTGCCGGTTTCCACTACCGGATTTCGCGATTCATGCGAATAAGACTCTTTGCGGGCACCCACAAATTCCACTTCCCAGTCTTTAGTCTTTACCTGAGCAGTTCCGTAAGTCTTGAATACCGCGAATTTGGCTTTTTTTCCCAACTTTTGGGCTAATCGTTCGGCAAGTTCTATTCCGCTGCCTACGACCACAATGTCAATGTCCTTCGACGGTCGGTGAAGAAAAATATCCCGCACAAAACCACCGATTACATAGCATTCCAGCTGCATCTCGTCGGCAGTTTCGCCTATCAGTTTGAAAATTTTATCCTTTAAATGCTCCTGCATACGTTTCTTGTTTCTCCTGCAAAAGTAATCCAATAAATTCAAACGGACAAAAATCGGTATTATCAGCTGTTTGGGGAACAGAGAATTACTACTTTTTTATCAATTTTCCCAGGTTAAATTCCTCCTGATATTCAACCTGGTTGCTTCTGTTGTACCTCACAAAGGAACCGTGCTTCAAATTGTCTCTGAAATTTCCCACCTGCCAGAGTTGTCCGGTTTCCCGGTAAAACGTCCATTCACCCTGCATCATTTCATCGACAAACGGACCGGTAGCTTTCAATGTGCCGTTTTTGAAAAAATAAGTCAATGTATCGTCGGTCAGTTCGTAAATGGGCTGGCCGTTGGAGTAAAATTTTTTACTTAACATAAGGCATGTTTTAGAAGTCGCTAATTTCACAAAAATAGAACAAAAATACAATATCATTCTTTCAATAGCTAAAATTGTTTTATCATTCCCCTTTTCAACAACTCACAATGCAGGAATAATCCAAAACAGTTTAGATATTCTCCATATTGAAGATTGACAGTTCAGATCAAAAAGAACTATCCCCCAAATCAACATTATGTTTCGCTTCAGAAACAACATTTATTAAAACTTTTAGAAATAAAAAATATCTATCTTTGTCGGTATTTATTAAAATCATTCAGGCAATAAATCATTATTTTGACATACCACCAATTGGCACAGCTATTGCAGGAATGTCAACCGTTAATTAAGATACTAAAAAATGAAACGAGCTATTTTCCCCGGTACTTTCGACCCTTTTACCATAGGGCATTACAACCTGGTAATGAGAGGATTGGATATATTTGATGAAATCATTATCGGTATTGGTGTCAATCTGTCGAAAAAAACGCTTTTTGATGCCGGAAAAAGGATTGATATTATTCGCCAGGCATTCAGCAACGAACCGCGGGTGAGGGTGATGACCTACGACAGCCTGACTGTGGATTTTGCAGCTTCGGTAGAGGCCAAATATATCCTGCGCGGACTTCGTACCGTTTCTGATTTTGAATACGAACATACCATTGCCAATGCCAACCGGCAGTTGAACGGATTGGAAACCGTGGTACTATTCACCGAAACGGAATATTCGTTTATATCCTCCACCGTTGTCCGTGATCTGATTGCTTACGGTAAGGACATTACCCCTTATTTACCTCCTCACGTTAAACTATAATATTTACATCCGAAATTCATCCGAAATGAAAAAAATATTTGTTCCAATTATCTTATTCTGCTTATTAATATCGGTTACAGCTCAAAACAAGCAGAACTCCGAATACCGAAAATTTGAAATTACTAAAAACCTGAGCGTATTCAACACCGTATTGCGGGAGCTGGATGCCAACTACGTGGACTCACTCAAGTACGGCGAACTGGTGAAAACCGGCATTGATAATATGCTGATGAAACTCGATCCGTACACCATCTACATGCCCGAAGAAATGAATGATGACCTTAAAATGATGACTACCGGTGAATATGCCGGCATCGGTGCCCTGATCATGCAAAGCAATGGAAAAATTATCATTTCGGAACCCTATGAAGGAAAACCGGCTCAACTGAATGACCTGCGCGCCGGCGATGAAATTCTGGAAGTGGACGGGGTTAGCACCAAAAGCAAAACAAGTTCGGACGTAAGCGAATTGCTGAAAGGGAAAAACGGTACGGAAATTACTATCAAAGTAGCCCGCTCGGGTGAAAAGAAACCGCTGATTAAGAAATTTTTGCGCCAGAATATTCAGTTTAATCCGGTAAGTTACACCTCTGTTGCGGGTGAAAAAACAGGATACCTGCTGCTCGACGATTTTACAGATAAAGCTGCGGCTGAGGTTAAATCGGTGATTACCGATATGGTTAAAAAACATCAGATTAGCTCCCTGATTATTGATTTACGCGACAACGGTGGCGGTCTGGTGGATGAAGCTGTGAAGATTGTAGGCTATTTCGTTCCAAAGGGGACTGAAGTGGTCGTTACCAAAGGAAAGTCGAGCCAGATGGACAAAACCTATCGCACTCCTTCCGAACCCATTTTCCCGGATATGAAACTGGCTGTGATCGTGAACCGCTCCTCGGCTTCCGCTTCCGAAATTCTGGCCGGTGCCCTGCAGGACCTCGACCGGGCTGTTATTATCGGAGAAAGAACCTATGGTAAAGGATTGGTACAAAGCATTCGGCCTGTAGGTTACGGTGGCCATGTCAAAGTGACTACCGCCAAATATTACATTCCCAGTGGACGCTGTGTGCAGGCACTGGATTACAGTCACCGCAACGAAGATGGAAGTGTAGGACGCATTCCCGACAGCCTGGTATCGACATTCAAAACAAAAAACGGCCGTCTGGTGCGCGACGGTGGAGGTATTCTGCCCGATTCGGTAACCATCGACTCGCGTAAACTCAACATTTCCTATTACCTGCTCATGCAAAATTTGTATTTCGATTATGCTACACGGTATGCGCAGAAACATGAGAAAATAGCACCGGCAGCGACATTTCGCCTGAGCGATGCCGAATTCAAAGACTTTACAGACTTTGTAATCAATGAGAAAAAATTTACCTATACCACCCAAACCGGTAAATACTTTAACCAATTGCTGGAAGTGGCAGGCTACGAAGGACTGGACGAAGAAGCGAAAGCCGAATTTGAAGCCCTGAAAGCCAAATTAGTACCCGATGTGAAGAAAAACATGGAAACTAACCGAAAAGACATTGAGGATATGCTGAGCACCGAAATACTGAAAAGATATTATTTTCAGAAAGGGCAAATTGAATATACACTCCGCGATGATCGGGAAATCAAACTGGCTGTTGATATGCTGAAAAACAACAATCAATACACCAAAGTACTTTCGGGGAAATAACAAATAATCTCAAAAATCAATCATGGCTGATAGCTAATTGCTGATTGCTGAAAGCCAAATAATTTATTATATTCCAATGGATTACTCTCTTATACCATCACCCTGTTACGTTCTCGACGAAAAAGCTTTTCGTAACAACCTGGCACTTATCAAATCGGTAAAAGAACGAGCCGGTGTTGAAATCATTCTTGCCTTCAAGGCATTTGCCATGTGGTCGGTTTTCCCCATCGTACGTGAGTATATTCCCTGTTCAACGGCAAGTTCGCTGGCCGAAGCCCGTCTGGCTTATGAAGAAATGGGAAGTCCGGCACATACCTACGCACCGGCTTATTCCGGTGCTGAGTTTTCCGAAATAATGAGTTACAGCAGTCATATCACATTTAATTCTCTGTCACAATTCTATCAGTTTTATCCGCAAACTGTCGGGAAAAATATATCGTGCGGACTGCGCATTAATCCCGAATTCTCAGATGTGGAAACCGATTTGTACAATCCCTGTGCACCGGGTTCCCGGCTGGGTGTGATTGTTGACGGACTCGGTGAACAATTGCCTGAAGGAATTGAAGGTCTTCATTTTCATACACTTTGCGAGTCCACATCATATGATTTGGAGAAAACACTGAATGTAGTGGAAAATAAGTTTGGAAAATATTTTCAGCAGATAAAATGGCTGAATATGGGAGGAGGACACCTGATGACGCGAGAAGGTTATGAAGTG